>NZ_JBEOSD010000015.1:0-84261 GCF_040302735.1 Streptomyces sp. NPDC097619
GCGGCGGGAGCGGCCGGTGAGGAGCCCCGCCCTGCTCGCGGTCCGGGCCGCCGCCGGCACCCTCGCCGCCGCCGCCCTCCTGCACACCTGCTGGTACCGACCCGCCGAACCGGGCCCCGCCCTGGCCTTCGGCCTGCTCATCGCCCTCGGGGAACTGGCCCGCCGGGAGCTCCCCGCCCCGGCGGCGGCCCCGGCCGTCGACACCCGCAGACCCGCCCCGCTCGCCTCCGCGGGCGCCCTCGCCTACGCCCTCCTCGGCCAGAACGCCGGACAGCCCACGCACCACGGGGTGCTCCAGGTGGTGGCCGTGGTGGTGGCCGCGACCCTGGCCGGGGTCGTCCCGCACCTGGCCCGCGGCCGCGGACCGGCGCTGGACCACCTGGCCGGGCGGGTGCTGACCGTCACCTTCGCCGCCCTCTGCTTCCAGCCCCTGTACGACTCAGGGCACCTGGCGGGCCCCCTCGGCCGCGGCCCGCTCCTGGTGCCCTTCCTGCTCCTGGTGCTCGGTCTCACCGCGCTGTGCGGGGCCGTCCTGGCCGCCCTCGCCACGGCGGCCCGCACCGGTCTGCCCTACGGCCGCGCGCTCCGCGAGGAGCTGCGGGCGCTCGCCGGGATCGGCCCGGCGGTCTACGCGGCCGGCGCGGTGCTGGCCGTGGGGGTGGCCGGGGCCGGGCTGTGGGCCCTGCCCGTGCTCTGCGTGCCGCTGCTCCTGACCCAGCTGTCCTTCCACCGGATCGCCGCCGTGCGGGCCACCCGCCACGAGACCATCGGCTCCCTGGCCCGGGCCACCGAGATCGCCGGGTACACCCGCCCCGGCCACGCCCGCCGGGTGGCCGCCCTGAGCCGGGAGGTGGGCCGGGAGCTGGGGCTGCCGGAGCGGGAGCTGACCGTGCTGGAGTACGCGGCCCTCATGCACGACATCGGACAGCTCTCCCTGGTGGACCCCGTCCCCGGCGGGGCCACCGCCGGGCTGCCCGCCGGGGAACGCCGCCGCATCGCCGCCCTGGGCGGGGAGGTGGCCCGGCGCACCGGGGTGCCCCGCCGGGTGGCGGTGGTGGTGGAACGCCAGGCGGAGCCCTATCGGGACCAGCCCCGCGCGGCCCGGATCGTGAGGGCGGCCAACGCCTACGAGGACCTGGTGGGCGGGGCCCGGCACCCGGCCGGCTCACTGGCCGCTCTCGAACAGCTCAGGCTCGGTACCGGTCACGAATACCAGCCGGAAGTGGTGGAAGCCCTGGCCCGGGTGCTGCGGCGGGGCGGTCGGGGGCCCCGTGAAGGTGCCGGAGTGGGCGCTTCCGGACCTGTCTGACCCACGGGTAATGAGCGGCCGTCCGAGTGGGCATGGTTGGATGCGAAGTGAGAGTGTCCGCGAGGCAGCACCGTGTCCCAGTACCGCTGGGAGGTGCCCCCAGGCAGGCGGGAATCGTGAGGATCTTCGGGAAGGTACGGCATCGGCCCTCCGCCTCGTGGCGGCAGGCCACCGACCGCGCGTTCACGCTGATCGGCGACGGCCGGTACGAGGACGCCGGAGCACTGCTGACGCGCGCCGCGGATCTGGAGCCGTGGCTGTCGGAGTCCTGGTTCAACCTGGCGCTCCTCCACAAGTTCCGGCACGACTGGGAGCAGGCCCGGACCGCCGGACTGCGGGCCGTGGCGCTGTTGGACCGGGAGACCGGGGCCCCCGATTGGTGGAACGTCGGGATCGCCGCGACGGCGCTCCAGGACTGGCCGCTGGCGCGCCGGGCCTGGCAGGCGTACGGGCTGAAGGTGCCCGGCGGGGACCGCGGGGCGGCGGCCTCCGGCGGGGAGCCGGTGGGCATGGAGCTGGGCAGCGCGGCCGTCCGGCTCTCCCCCGAGGGGGAGGCCGAGGTGGTGTGGGGCCGCCGGTTGGACCCGGCCCGGATGGAGGTCCTGTCGATCCCGTTGCCGTCCTCGGGGCGGCGCTGGGGCGAGGTGGTCCTCCACGACGGGGTGCCGCACGGCGAGCGGGTCACCGCGGCCGGTCCCTCGTACCCCGTCTTCGACGAGATCGAGCTGTGGGCGCCGTCGCCGGTGCCCACCTGGGTGGTGCTGCTGGAAGCGGCGACCGAGGCCGACCGGGACGCCCTGGAGCAGCTCGCCTCCGACGCCGGGTTCGCCGCGGAGGACTGGTCCTCCTCGGTGCGGCTGCTCTGCCGCACCTGCTCGGAGAGCGCCATGCCCAGCGGGGAGGGCGACGGGGACCACCTGGACCCGCACGACCACAGCGAGCCGGGCCAGCCCGGTCCGCTGGGGCACCGCACCGCCGGATCGGGCTCCCTGTGGGTGCCGGAGCGGGAGTGCGGGATCGCGGCCCCGCCCGGACTGGTGCGCGGGCTCCTCGACGGCTGGGTGGCGGACAGCCCGGACAGCCGCGAGTGGCGGGATCTCGAAGAAGTCTGCTGAGCGGTCCACGTACTCTGTACGGGCACATCGAAGACTTGAGAAGGGCGTACGGCGGACATGGCGCAGCAGGAGACGGACCAGCAGCTCGGCGACGTCGAGGTCAACGACGGCTACGTCGTGGACACCGAGGACTGCGAGGCGCGTGAACTCGCCTACCGCAGCCGCGGCACCGCCCGCCCCATCACCACCGTCGGCAACCCGGTCCTGCACAAGGAGTGCAAGGACGTCACCGAGTTCGGCGAGGACCTGGCCCGGCTGATCGACGACATGTTCGCCAGCCAGAAGGCCGCCGAGGGCGTGGGCCTGGCCGCGAACCAGATCGGCGTGGACCAGAAGGTCTTCGTCTACGACTGCCCCGACGACGAGGGCGTGCGCCACACCGGTGTCGTGGTCAACCCGGTCCTGGTCGACCTGCCGGCCGACCGTCGGGTCCTGGACGACTCCAACGAGGGCTGCCTGTCCGTCCCGACGGCCTACGCCTCCCTGGCCCGGCCGGACTTCGCCGAGGTCCACGGCCAGGACGCCGAGGGCAACCCGATCAAGGTCCGGGGCACCGGCTACTTCGCCCGCTGCCTCCAGCACGAGACGGACCACCTGTACGGCTACCTGTACATCGACCGCCTCTCCAAGCGCGACCGCAAGGACGCCCTCAAGCAGATGGCCGAGGGCACCCCGCGCTACGAGACCGTCCCCAACGCGTAGGCGCCGCACGGCGCGAGCCCCGTACGGCGCGGGCGTCGTACGGGGCGGGCATGCGGGGCGAAGGGCCCCGCACTGGAGCGCATCCGGTGCGGGGCCCTTCGTCGTACGGACGCGGAGCCGCGACTAGAAGTCCTCGTCGAGGTCCACGGTGCCCTCGACCGCCACCTGGTAGGCGGAGGGACGGCGCTCGAAGAAGTTGGTCAGTTCCTGGACGCCCTGGAGCTCCATGAAGGAGAAGGGGTTCTCCGAGCCGAACACCGGGGCGAAGCCCAGGCGGACCAGCCGCTGGTCGGCCACGCACTGGAGGTACTCGCGCATGGACTCGGTGTTCATGCCGGGCAGGCCGTCGCCGCACAGGTCGCGGCCGAACTGCAGCTCCGCCTCCACGGCCTCCTTCAGCATGTCGGTGACCTGCTGCTGGAGGGCGTCGTCGAAGAGCTCGGGCTCCTCCTTGCGGACGGTGTCCACGACCTCGAACGCGAAGTTCATGTGCATGGTCTCGTCGCGGAACACCCAGTTGGTGCCGGTGGCCAGGCCGTGCAGCAGACCGCGGCTGCGGAACCAGTACACGTAGGCGAAGGCGCCGTAGAAGAACAGGCCCTCGATGCAGGCGGCGAAGCAGATCAGGTTCAGCAGGAAGCGGCGGCGGTCGGAGGCCGACTCCAGCTGGTCGATCTTCTCCACCGAGTCCATCCAGCGGAAGCAGAACTGCGCCTTCTCGCGGATGGAGGGGATGTTCTCCACGGCGTCGAAGGCCGCCGCGCGGTCCTCCGGGTCGGGCAGGTAGGTGTCCAGCAGGGTCAGGTAGAACTGGACGTGCACGGCCTCCTCGAAGAGCTGGCGCGACAGGTACAGGCGCGCCTCCGGGGAGTTGATGTGCTTGTACAGGGTCAGCACGAGGTTGTTCGCCACGATCGAGTCGCCGGTGGCGAAGAACGCGACCAGGCGGCCGATCATGTGCTGCTCGGCCGGGCTCAGCTTGGCCAGGTCCGCCACGTCGGAGTGGAGGTCGACCTCCTCGACCGTCCAGGTGTTCTTGATGGCGTCCCGGTACCGCTCGTAGAAGTCCGGGTAGCGCATCGGGCGCAGGGTCAGCTCGAAGCCGGGGTCGAGCAGGTTCTTCCGGTCGGTGGAGCTCATTACTGGCAGGCCTCGCAGGACTCGGGGTTCTCAAGGGAGCAGGCCAGCGCGTCGGCGTCGACGGCCTGCGGGAGGGGGGTGGCGGAGGCCGGGACGGCGGCCGAGCCGGACGCGGCGCGGGCGATCTTGGTCGCGGGGCGCGAGCGCAGGTAGTACGTGGTCTTCAGGCCCTTCTTCCAGGCGTACGCGTACATCGAGCTGAGCTTGCCGATGGTGGGCGTCTCCAGGAAGAGGTTCAGCGACTGGCTCTGGTCCAGGAACGGGGTCCGGTCCGCCGCCATGTCGATGAGGCCGCGCTGCGGGATCTCCCACGCGGTGCGGTACAGGGTGCGGGTCTCCTCGGGGATCCAGCCGAAGCCCTGGACGGAGCCGGAGGACTCGCGCAGGGCCTCGCGGGTCTGCGCGTCCCACACGCCGAGCTTCTTGAGCTCCTCGACCAGGTAGCCGTTGACCTGGAGGAACTCGCCGCTGAGGGTCTCGCGCTTGAACAGGTTGGACACCTGCGGCTCGATGCACTCGTACACGCCCGCGATGGAGGCGATGGTGGCGGTCGGGGCGATGGCCAGCAGCAGGGAGTTGCGCAGGCCGCCGCCGGCGATCCGGGTGCGCAGGGCGGCCCAGCGCTCCGGCCAGTTCAGGTCCACGCCGTAGTGGTCGGGGTGCAGCACGCCCTGGGCGGTACGGGTCTCCTCCCAGGCGGGGACGGGACCGTGGCGCTCGGCGAGGTCGGCGGAGGCCTCGTAGGCGGCGAGCATGATGCGCTCGGCGATCCGGGTGGAGAGGGCGCGGGCCTCCTCCGAGTCGAAGGGCAGCCGCAGCTTGAAGAAGACGTCCTGGAGGCCCATCGCGCCCAGGCCCACCGGGCGCCACTTGGCGTTGGAGCGGCCGGCCTGCTCGGTCGGGTAGAAGTTGATGTCCACCACGCGGTCGAGGAAGGTCACGGCGGTGCGGACGGTCTCGTCCAGGCGCTCCCAGTCGATGCCGTCGGGGAACTCGGGGGAGACGAAGGCGCCCAGGTTGACGGAGCCGAGGTTGCAGACCGCGGTCTCGCCGTCGTCGGTGACCTCGATGATCTCGGTGCAGAGGTTCGAGGAGTGCACCACGCGGCCGGGCAGCGCGGTCTGGTTGGCGGTGCGGTTGGAGGCGTCCTTGAAGGTCATCCAGCCGTTGCCGGTCTGCGCGAGGGTGCGCATCATGCGGCCGTACAGGTCCCGGGCGGGCATGGTCTTGCGGGCCAGGCCCGCGGCCTCGGCCTTGACGTAGGCGGCGTCGAACTCGGCCCCGTACAGGTCCACCAGCTCGGGGACGTCCGAGGGGGAGAACAGCGACCACTCGGCGTCGGCGTTCACGCGGCGCATGAACTCGTCGGGGATCCAGTGGGCCAGGTTCAGGTTGTGGGTGCGGCGGGCGTCCTCGCCGGTGTTGTCGCGGAGCTCCAGGAACTCCTCGATGTCGGCGTGCCAGGTCTCCAGGTAGACGGCGGCGGCGCCCTTGCGGCGGCCGCCCTGGTTCACGGCGGCCACGGAGGCGTCGAGGGTCTTCAGGAACGGCACGATGCCGTTGGAGTGGCCGTTGGTGCCCCGGATCAGGGAACCGCGGGCGCGGACGCGGGAGTAGGACAGGCCGATGCCGCCGGCGTGCTTGGAGAGGCGGGCCACCTGGTGGTAGCGGCCGTAGATGGAGTCCAGCTCGTCCAGCGGGGAGTCCAGCAGGTAGCAGGAGGACATCTGCGGGTGCCGGGTGCCGGAGTTGAACAGGGTGGGGGAGGAGGGCAGGTAGTCCAGGCGGCTCATCAGCCGGTACAGGGAGGCCACTTCCTCCACCGCGCGCAGGCTGTCGTCCTCGGCGAGGCCGCAGGCCACGCGCAGCATGAAGTGCTGCGGGGTCTCGATGACCTGCCGGGTGATGGGGTGGCGCAGCAGGTAGCGGCTGTGCAGGGTGCGCAGGCCGAAGAAGCCGAAGCGGTCGTCCGCGCCGTCCGCGAGGGCGAGGTCCACCAGGGCGTCCAGGCGGACGGCGTGGGTGCGGACGAACTCGACGGTGCGGTCGGCGATCAGGCCCTCGCGGTGGCCGGTCTCGACGGAGGCGGAGAAGGAGACGGCGCCCTGTCCGGCGGCCTCCTCGGCCACGGCGAGCGTGAGCAGCCGGGCGGCGAGCCGGGAGTACTCCGGGTCCTCGGAGATCAGGCCCGCGGCGGCCTCGGTGGCCAGGCCCCGCAGCTCGGCCTCGTCCGCGTCGGCGCTGCGGCCGCGCAGGGCGGCGGCGGCGACCCGTCCGGGGTCGGTGTCGGGCAGGTCCGCGGTGAGGGCGGTCAGCGTGCGCAGCAGCGCGGCACCGGGTCCCTCGGCGGCGGTCTCGGGCTGGTCGGACGCGGCGCGCGGTGCGGAAGGCGCGATGGTCACGTGGGGGCTCTCCCTGCCTCGGCCCGGTGGCCGCGGCGGAGGGATTGCGAGCGCGCGTGCGGGAAGGGCGACGCGGGGCCGGGACAGGCCGGCCCGTGTCTCCGCACGGCGTCCGCAGGCCCAACCGCGAGGCCCGGACGTGTCGTCTCCCGGATCGGACGACCCGGGCAGGCTGTCGGCAGGTCCTCGGACTCACGATGTACGGATGGGTACATCTCACACCGTTGCGGGACAGTTCCGGATTCTCACCGGATTCCCCTGCGGCGACAGCGAGGGAAAGCATACATGTGGGGGCCCCTTGGTGAGGGACCCCCTAGATGTTGTGTCGCCCGATACGCGGAGTCTTCAACTCCTGTCTCTCCGCACAGGGATTTCCGGTTCCGGACAGGCCGCAGGGCCCCGCTGTGAGACCGGCGGGGCCCTGCGTGCGGGGCTCCTCAGCAGCAGCGGAAGCCCTCGCGCGGGTCGGCTTCCCGGGAGTCCGTACGGGCCCGCTCGAAGGCCCGCCGGGTCATGACCTCCGCCGTCGGGTCGTGGCCGCGGGCGTGGGCCACGTAGCGGTCGTAGGCCGCCTCCCCGGAGAACTCGCGGACGTAGAACCTGATGCGGCCGAGGGCCCGGCGCGCGTCCATCAGGAGACCGGCTCCCGGACCCGGCCGTCGTCGCCGGAGCCGTCCCGGGCGGCAGCGGCGGCCAGCTCGGCCTTCTCCTCCGCGGTCGCGAACAATCCGGCCGGGGCGACGAGCTTCGACTCGGTGTACGGGACCTCGTGGAGGGTGACGGTGGCCGGGCGGCGGACCGCCCGCACGCACACCCGGGCGGCGTCCACCAGGACGACGACGATGAGCACGGCGAAGAGGGCGGAGAGCACGCCGTCCACGGTGGCGTTCGTCACCACGGTGTGCATCTCGTCCATGGTCTTGGCGGGGGCCAGGACCTCGCCGGAGTCGATGCCCTGCTGGAACTTGTCCCGCTGGGCGAAGAAGCCCACCCGCGGGTCCTCGGAGAACACCTTCTGCCAGCTCGCCGTCAGGGTCACGGTGGCGTCCCAGACCAGTGGCACGCCCGTCACCCAGGCCCACTTCAGCCGGCCCGACTTCACCAGCAGCGTGGTGCAGACGGCCAGGGCCACCGCGGCGAGCAGCTGGTTCGCGATCCCGAAGAGCGGGAAGAGCTGGTTGATGCCGCCCAGCGGGTCCTTCACGCCGACCCAGAGGAAGTAGCCCCAGGCGCCGACGACCACGGCGCTGGTGATCCACACGCCCGGCTTCCAGCTGATCTGCTTGAAGGGCTTGATGACGTTGCCCAGGGTGTCCTGGAGCATGAACCGCCCGACCCGGGTGCCCGCGTCGAGGGTGGTGAGGATGAACAGCGCCTCGAACATGATCGCGAAGTGGTACCAGAAGGCCTTCATGGAGGCCCCGCCGAACACCGAGGAGAAGATCTCCGACATGCCGAGCGCGAAGGTGGGCGCGCCGCCGGTACGGGAGAGCAGGCTGGCCTCCTCCACGTCCTTGGCGGCCTGCGCCAGGGCGTCGGGGGAGATGCTGAAGCCGAAATTCGCCACCGCCTGGGAGGCGGACTCCACGGTGGTGCCGACCACGCCCGGCGGGGAGTTCACGGCGAAGAAGAGGCCGGGCTCGATGATGCAGGCGCAGATCACCGCCATCACGGCCACGAAGGACTCGGTCAGCATGGCGCCGTAGCCGATCATCCGGACCTGGGTCTCCTTCTGGATCATCTTCGGGGTGGTGCCCGAAGCGACCAGGGAGTGGAAGCCGGAGAGCGCGCCGCACGCGATCGTGATGAACACGAACGGGAACATCGAACCGGCGAACACCGGCCCGTCCCCGCGGCTCGCGAAATCGGTGACGGCGGGCATCTTCATGACCGGCATGGCGAGGACCACGCCCACCGCGAGCAGTGCGATCGTGCCCACCTTCATGAAGGTGGAGAGGTAGTCGCGGGGCGCCAGCAGCAGCCACACCGGCAGCACGGAGGCCAGGAAGCCGTAGACGACCATCCAGATGACCAGGGTCTCCTTCTCCAGGGTGAAGAAGTCCGCCCAGGAGGACTCGGCGACCCAGCCGCCCGCGATGATCGCGAGCAGCAGCAGGGCCACGCCGATCAGGGACACCTCGGTGACCCGGCCCGGCCGCAACACCCTCAGGTACACGCCCATGAACAGCGCGATGGGGATGGTCATGCCGATGGAGAAGACGCCCCAGGGCGAGTGGGCGAGGGCGTTGACGATGATCAGCGCCAGCACCGCGAGCAGGATGATCATGATGGCGAAGACGGCCACCAGGGCCGCGGCGCCGCCGAAGGGCCCGATCTCCTCGCGGGCCATCTGCCCCAGGGAGCGCCCGTCCCGGCGGGTGGAGAAGAACAGCGTGACCATGTCCTGCACGGCGCCCGCGAAGATCACGCCCGCCACGATCCAGATGGTGCCCGGCAGATAGCCCATCTGCGCCGCCAGGACCGGTCCGACCAGCGGCCCGGCGCCCGCGACGGCGGCGAAGTGGTGGCCGAAGAGCACCCGGCGGTCGGTCGGGTGGAAGTCCACCCCGTTGTCCAGGCGTTCGGCGGGGGTGGCCCGCGTCTTGTCCACGCGCAGCACTCGCTGGGAGATGAAGCGCGCGTAGAAGCGGTAGCCGATGGCGTACGAGCCCAGGGCCGCGGCCAACAGCCAGGCGGCGGAGACCTCCTCGCCCCGGGAGAGCGCGAGCACCGCCCAACCCGCCGCGCCCACGAGGGCCACGAGCGCCCAGACGGCGATCGCCTTGGGGGTCATGCGGCCCGGAGGCGCTCCGGAAGGAGAGGGCGGGCCCGCCGTATCGGCCGGACCCGCCACATCCCGTTCTGTCCCGTTAGATCCTGGTTCCGGCATGGTCCTCGTCCCCTCGTGATCACATGCTTGGGCGCACGGAATCTACGGGGACTTCACTACCGGAGGTAAGACCTCGTCCGGATTCCGGTCCGAGAAGGTCAATTACTGGTCACCTTCGGGTAACCGGGGCCTTCTTTCGAACCGCGGACGGGTTCCATCCGTGCGCGCGTGCGCGTATTCCACGGAATGCGGCGACCGTCGCACGGAATGCGGACGGGATACCGGGAACACCGGGGAATGGCGCCGAGCGCCCGGGAGTGCCGAGGGCTCGGAAGGAATCCGAGGGGGAATCCGCCGGGTCAGACCGCCGGCCGCTGGAGGCGGGCGACGAACTTGTACCGGTCCCCCCGGTACACCGAGCGCACCCACTCCACGGGTTCGCCCTCGGCGTCCAGGGAGTGTCGGGAGAGCATCAGCATCGGCAGGCCCACGTCGGTGCCGAGCAGTCCCGCCTCGCGCGGGGTGGCGAGCGAGGTCTCGATGGTCTCCTCGGCCTCGGCGAGGCGGACGTCGTACACCTCGGCGAGGGCGGTGTAGAGGGACGTGTACTTGACGAGCGAGCGGCGCAGGGCCGGGAACCGCTTCGCGGACAGATGGGTGGTCTCGATGGCCATCGGCTCCCCGCTGGCCAGTCGGAGCCGCTCGATCCGCAGCACCCGCCCGCCGGTGGTGATCTTGAGCAGGCCCGCGAGCGTGTCGTCCGCGGTCACGTAGCCGATGTCCAGCAGCTGCGAGGTGGGCTCCAGGCCCTGGGCCCTCATGTCCTCGGTGTAGGAGGACAGTTGGAGCGGCTGGGAGACCTTGGGCTTGGCCACGAAGGTGCCCTTGCCCTGGATCCTCTCCAGTCGTCCCTCGACCACCAGCTCCTGAAGGGCCTGTCGGACGGTGGTGCGCGAGGTGTCGAATTCGGCAGCCAGTGTGCGCTCCGGGGGCACGGGGGTGCCCGGGGGGAGCGTTTCGGTCATATCGAGCAAATGCCGCTTGAGCCGGTAGTACTTGGGCACGCGCGCGGTTCGAGTGGCTGCCCCGCTCTCCGGTTCCGTGAGCGCCCCTTCGGTGGCCATCGCCGCCCGCCTTCCCGACTCCAGTCTCGTTGCCGTCACCGGCTCCTCCGTTGTGTGCGGTCACATCGTGACATGGGCCGGAGCACGGACCTCGCCCCTCCCTGAGGTGTCGGTCCGATAACGGACTGACACCTCGTTTATTAGACCCTTGACACCCCCAAAGGTCTAGGCCAAGCTCCAGGCTACTGGTCTAAACCAATATGGATCAGATCCCGGCCCCACGGGCAGTACTTGGCGTATGTCGGTCGGCGGGCAGGGGGAGTGCAGGCATCCCTGAGGAGGGTGGCGTGAAGCGCAAGCTCATCGCGGCGATCGGTGTCGCGGGCATGGTGATCGGTCTGGCGGCCTGTGGGGGCTCCGACGGCGACAAGAAGAACGAGGGCGGCGACAAGCCGAAGGCCGCCAAGGAGCTCACCGTCTGGCTGACGGTCGACGCCCAGAACAACTGGCCCGACCTCGTCAAGGCCGCCGACGACGCGATCGTCGCGAAGTACCCCGGCATCAAGATCAACCACGAGTACTACGGCTGGCCGGACAAGAACGCCAAGCTGGACGCGGTCCTCGCCACGGACAAGGCCCCCGACGTCGTCGAGATGGGCAACTCCGAGATGATCGGCTACATGTCCACCGGCGCCTTCGCCGAGGTGGACCCGACGAAGTTCGACAACTCCGCCGCGTGGCTCGACGCGCTCAAGGAGTCGGTCACCTACGACGGCAAGACCTACGGTGTCCCCTACTACGCCGGTGGCCGCGTGGGCACCTGGCGCAAGGACGTCGCCGCCGAGGCGGGCGTGAAGGCCGCCCCGAAGACCTGGGCCGAGCTGACCGGCGCCCTCGACGCCATCCAGAAGAAGAAGGGCGACAAGTTCAGCGCCTGGTACCAGCCCTCGCCGGACTGGTACGCGGCGATGTCCTTCGTCTACGACGCCGGCGGCGCCATCGCGAAGAACGAGGGCGGCCAGTGGAAGGGCTCCCTGTCCTCCCCCGAGTCGCTCAAGGGTCTCAAGCAGTACAAGGAGATCCTCGACAAGTACATGCACGGCGACAAGACCAAGGACGAGGCCGACCGCCCGGTCGTCTTCGGCCAGGGCAACGCCGCCGCGATCTTCGCCGCCGCCTGGGAAGGCGCCACCTCGGCCACCCCGGAGAACGACAAGGTCGGCAAGCTCGCCGACAAGCTCGAGAACTTCGTGATGCCCGGCCCGAACGGCAAGAACCTCCCCGTCTTCCTCGGCGGTTCGGACCTGGCGATCCCGTCCAAGTCCGACGCGCAGGACGTGGCCGGCGAGTGGATCAACGCCTTCACCGGTGCCAAGGGCCAGGCCGGCCTGATCGCCAAGGGCAACCTCCCGAACAACAAGACGGACCTCGGTCCGCTGAAGGCCGACCCGAAGACCCAGGTCGCGGCCACCGCCGCCGAGTCCTCCTGGTTCGTCCCCACCGCTCCCGGCTGGGGCCAGATCGAGAAGGCCAAGGTCCTCCAGACGATGCTCGTCGAGATCGGCAACGGCAAGAAGTCCGTCGAGGACGCCGCCAAGGCCGCCGACGCCGCCATCGACAAGGTCATCAACACCAAGTGACCTGAGTGGGCAGGGCCCCGCCGCTTCCGGCGGGGCCCTGCTGCCCGTACAAGAGAGGGACCCCTGAGGAGCGCGCGATGAGTGCCGCACAGACAACCACCGCCGATCTGCCACCCGCGCAGAAGACTCCGTCCCCGGGGACGGACACAGGGAGAGCGGGCAAGGCGGCCCGGAGCGGCCGCAAGGGGACCGCGGCCACACCGTGGCTGCTGTTGGCCCCCTGCCTGCTGGTCATCGTGCTGGTCATGGGATATCCGCTCTACAGACTGGTGTCCCTCTCGTTCCAGAGCTTCGGCAAGTCCGAGCTGTGGGGCTTCAAGGAAGCCGAATGGGTCGGCTTCGAGAACTTCAGCAAGATCCTCACCGACGGGGTCTTCTGGTCCGTGGTCCTGCGCACCGTGCTCTTCACGGTCGGCGCGGTCGTCCTCACCATGGTCCTGGGCATGGCCATCGCCCTGCTCCTCCAGCGGGTCTCCGGCTGGGTCAAGACCCTCATCAACGTCGCGCTCGTCGCCAGCTGGGGCATGCCGATCCTGGTCGCCACCGCCATCTTCAAGTGGCTGTTCGACGCGGACTACGGCGTCCTCAACTACCTGATGAGCAAGCTGCCCGGCGTGGACATGATCGGCCACAACTGGTTCGCCAGCGGCCCCCAGGGCCTCGCCGTGATCATGCTCCTCGTGGTCTGGGGCGCGGTGCCCTTCGTGGTCATCACCCTCAGCGCCGGCCTCACGCAGGTCCCCAAGGAGCTCGAAGAGGCCGCCCGCCTCGACGGCGCCGGGGCCTGGGGCGTCTTCCGCCACGTGACCCTGCCCATCCTGAAGCCGATCATCGTCATGCTGACCACCCTCTCGGTGATCTGGGACATGGGCGTCTTCCCGCAGGTCTTCGTGATGCGCAACGGCAACCCCGAGGCCGAGTTCCAGCTGCTCACGACCTACTCGTACCAGCAGGCGTTCGTGGTCAACGACTACTCCGGCGGTTCGGCCATCGCGCTCGTGACCGTCCTGCTCCTGCTCGGCGTCGTCGCCGCGTACATGCGCCAGATGCTCAAGATCGGAGAGGTGGAGTGACCCCGACCACCGCGACCCCGTCCGTCGCACGCCGCAAGGGCAAGGGCTTCAAGAAGTCGAAGCTCGGCTGGAACCTCCTCGGCCTCCTCGTCTTCGTCACGGCCGGCTTCCCCGTCTACTGGATGCTGAACACCGCGTTCAAGCCCGCCAAGGACGCGATCGACCCGAACCCGCACTTCTTCCCGACCACCTGGACCCTGGACAACTTCCGCCGGGCCCTGGACATCAACGACTTCTGGGGCCCCGTCGGCCGCTCGCTGGTCGTCTCCGTGGTCGTCGTGGTCATCGGCATCCTGGTCGGCATGCTCGCCGCCCTGGCCATCTCCCGCTTCGCCTTCCGCGGTCGCAAGGTGGTCATCGTCGGCATCCTCGCCGTCCAGATGGTCCCCCTCGTCGCGATGATCATCCCGGTCTTCCTGCTGCTCAACGACCTCGGTCAGTACGACAAGCTCACCGGCCTGATCATCACGTACCTCACCTTCATCCTGCCCTTCACCGTGTGGACGCTGCGCGGCTTCATCGTGAACATCCCGAAGGAGCTGGAGGAGGCGGCCATGGTCGACGGCTGCACCCCGACCGGCGCCTTCCTGCGGGTGGTCTTCCCGCTGCTGGCACCGGGCATGGTGGCCACCTCCGTGTACGGGTTCATCCAGGCGTGGAACGAGTACCTCTACGCGCTGATGCTCATGAGCCAGCAGAACCAGACCGCGACCGTCTGGCTCAGCAACTTCATCACCAAGAACGGCACCGAGTTCGCCCCCATGATGGCCGGCTCCACCATGCTCTCGCTGCCGATCATCGCGCTGTTCCTCGTCGTCCAGCGGAAGATGGCCGCGGGCCTGACCGCCGGCGCAGTGAAGGGATGACCCTCCCCCGATGACGATCCTCGCCCACCGCACCGACACCGTGACCCGGGACGCGCTCGCCGTACTCCAGCCGGGCTTCCTCGGTACCACCGCCCCCGACTGGCTGCTGCGCCAGGTCGGCGAGGGCCTCACCGCCGTCGGCCTCTTCGGCCGCAACATCGCCTCCCCGGAGCAGCTCTCCGCGCTCACCGCGCAACTGCGGGCCGAGCGCGAGGACGTCCTCGTCGCCATCGACGAGGAGGGCGGGGACGTCACCCGCCTGGAGGTCCGCGGCGGTTCCTCCTTCCCCGGCAACCTCGCCCTCGGCGCCGTCGACGACACGGACCTCACCCGTGACGTGGCCCGCGAGCTGGGCCGCCGCCTCGCCGAGTGCGGGGTGAACCTCAACTGGGCCCCGTCCGCCGACGTCAACTCCAACCCGGACAACCCGGTCATCGGCGTCCGCTCCTTCGGGGCCGACACCGAACTGGCCGCCCGGCACACCGCCGCCTACGTGGAAGGGCTCCAGGCCGCCGGCGTCGCCGCCTGCACCAAGCACTTCCCCGGCCACGGCGACACCAACGTGGACTCCCACCACGCCCTCCCGCGGATCGACGCCCCGCTGGAGACCCTGTACGCCCGTGAGTTGGTGCCCTTCAAGGCCGCCATGGCCGCGGACACCAAGGCCATCATGAGCGCGCACATCCTGCTGCCCTCGCTCGACCCGACCCGTCCGGCCACCCTCAGCCCGCGGATCCTCACCGGTCTGCTGCGCGAGGAGCTGGGCTACCAGGGCCTGATCGTCACCGACGGCATGGAGATGCACGCCATCGCCGGGACCTACGGCATCGAGCGGGGCTCCGTCCTCGCCATCGCCGCCGGCGCCGACGCCATCTGCGTCGGTGGGGGGCTCGCCGACGAGGAGACCGTGCTCCGTCTGCGGGACGCGCTGGTCAACGCCGTCCGTGAGGGCAGCCTCCCGGAGGAGCGGCTCGCCGACGCCGCCGCCCGGGTCCGCTCCCTCGCCGACTGGACCCGGCGGGCCAGGTCCGCCGCGCCGGGCGCGTCCGACGAGGAGGGGAACGCGCCCGGTACGGCGGACTCCCCGGTCGGCCTGGTCGCGGCCCGCCGCGCGGTCCGCGCCACCGGCGCCCTGACCGCCCCGGTGAAGTCCGCGTACGTGGCCACCCTGACCCCGGAGCCGAACATCGCGGTCGGTGACGAGACCCCCTGGGGCCCCGCCGCCGAGCTGACCGCGCTGCTCCCCGACACCGAGTCCGGCAGCTTCGGCGAGGACCTGCGCGCGGAGGAGGTCCTGGCCGCCGCGGGAGAGCGCACCCTGGTCGCCGTGGTCCGCGACGCCCACCGGCACCCGTGGATGACCGCCGCCGTGGACGCGCTCGTCGCGGCCCGCCCGGACACCGTGGTCATCGAGATGGGGCTGCCGCGGGCCGAGCCGCGCGGTGCGCTGCACATCGCCACCCACGGGGCCTCGCGGGTCTGCGGCCGGGCCGCCGCGGAGCTGATCGCCGGCCTCTGAGCCGGACCCCGCACACGAAGGAAGGGCCGGACCCACGGGGGTCCGGCCCTTCCTTCGTGCCGTCGGTACGGCGCCGCGTGCTTACAGGCCCTGCCACTCCGGCTTGTTCGCGAAGGTGTGGCGGAAGTAGTCCGCGAGCTTCAGCTTGGAGGCCGCGGCCTCGTCCACGATCACGGTGGCGTGCCGGTGCAGCTGGAGCGCGGAGGCGGGGACCAGCGAGGAGACGGGGCCCTCGACGGTCTGCGCCACGGCCTCGGCCTTGCCCTCGCCGGTGGCCAGCAGCACCAGGTGGCGGGCGTCCAGGATGGTGCCGATGCCCTGGGTGATGACGTGGTGCGGCACCTGGTCGATGTCATCGTCGAAGAAGCGCGCGTTGTCCACGCGGGTCTGCTCCGTCAGCGTCTTGATCCGGGTGCGGGAGGCCAGCGAGGAGCAGGGCTCGTTGAAGCCGATGTGGCCGTCCGTGCCGATGCCCAGCAGCTGGAGGTCCACGCCGCCGGCCTCGGCCAGGGCGAGGTCGTACGCCTCGCAGGCGCCCACGATGTCCTCGGCGGAGCCGTCCGGGCCCATGAAGGAGGACTCGGAGAGGCCCAGCGGCTCGACCACCTCGCGCAGCACCACCGAACGGTAGGACTCCGGGTGCCCGGCGGGCAGCCCGACGTACTCGTCCAGCTGGCAGATCCGGGCGCGGGAGGCGTCGACCTCGCCGGCACGGACCTTGGCGGCGAGGGCCTCGTAGATGGGCAGCGGGGTGGAGCCGGTGGCGACGCCGAGCAGGGCGTCGGGCTTGCGTCGGACCAGGGCGGCCATGGCCTCCGCGATGAGCTCGCCGCCTGCCTTGGCGTCCGGGACGATGACAACTTCCACGCTGGGCCTGCCGATCTGAGAGGAGAGTGGGCATGTGTGGTATAGACCAATCAAATCTAGCAGAGCGGGGCCCGTGCCGCGGCTTCCGTCCGCGCTCCGGACGGTCCGCCGACCCGCTCCGATGACTCCATGGTGGGCGCTCGGCGCCCGCCCGGCCTCCCGGCGACCCTGCGGGGCGCGCGGAGCGGCGGGGGGCGCCCCGGGGGCGTCCGGGGCCGCCCCCGCCCCGGCCCCGGACGCCTCCGGCTCCGTCAGAGCAGGGCCAGCTGGAGCCCGCCGGTGGCGTTCAGGTGCTGGCCGGTGACCCAGCGGGAATCCGGTGAGGCCAGGAAGGCCACCACGTCCGCCACCTCCGCGGCCTCGCCCACCCGTCCGAAGACGGACCGCGAGGCGGCGTGCGCCCGGGCCCCGGGATCGGCCAGCCAGCCCCGGTTCAGATCGGTCTCGGTGATGCCGGGGCCCACCGAGTTCACGGTGATCCCGCGCGGGGCCAGCTCCGCGGCCAGGGAGCGGGTCAGCGCGTTCACGGCCCCCTTGGCCATGACCGTGGCGAGGATCTGCGGCAGGGCGATGTCCGGGGTGCCCGTGACGTTCACGATCCGGCCCCCGTCCGGCAGCCGGTGCAGCCCCTGCCGGATCACGAAGAAGGGGGCCTTGGCGTTGAGGGCCAGGGCCCGGTCCCAGGTCTCCTCGTCCGTGCCGGCCAGGTCCGCGAAGGCGGCGGCCCCGGCGTTGTTCACCAGCACGTCCACCCGCTCGGTGTGCTCCGGGTGCGCCTCGTAGGCGGTCCAGAGGGCGGCCGCGTCCCCGGGGACGCCCAGCTCGGCGCGGAACGCGAAGGCCCGCCCGCCCTCGGCCCGGACCGTGGCCACCGTCTCCTCCGCCGCCGCCCGGTCCCGTCCGTAGTGCACGGCCACCCGGGCCCCGTCCCGCCCCAGCCGCTCGGCGATCGCCCGTCCGATGCCCCGGCTGCCGCCCGTGACCAGAGCCGTCTTTCCGCTGAGCACGCCCATGACGCGCCCCCCTCCTGTTTGTGTAGTGGTCGCTACAGAAAGGGACCGTATCAGATTCCCTAGCGGGCGCTATAGAATTCGTGCATGGTGACCGGACAGCGCGGCAGACCCCGTTCCTTCGACCGCGAGGCGGCCCTCGGGCTGGCCCTTACGGCCTTCTGGGAGCGCGGCTACGAGAACACCTCCGTCGCCGACCTGACCCGCGAGATGGGCATCACGCCCCCCAGCCTCTACGCCGCCTTCGGTGACAAGCGGGCCCTGTTCGACGAGGTCGTGACCGCCTACGCGGCCCGCTACGCCGGATTCCTGGGGGTCGCCCTGGCCGAGGAGCCCACCGCCCGCGCCGCCGTGGCACGGGTGCTGCGCGAGGCGGCCGAGATCTACACGGACCCCGCCCACCCGGCCGGCTGCCTGGTCGTGAGCACGGTGCACTGCGGGGTCCCGGAGATCTCCGAGGCCATGCGCGAGCGCCGCAACGCCACCATCGAGGCGGTGCGGACGCGGATCGCCGCGGACGTGGCGGCGGGGGTGCTGCCCCCGGGCACCGACCCCGCCGCGCTGGCCCGGTTCTACGCGGCGGTGGTCCAGGGGATGTCCCAGCAGGCCCGGGACGGCGCCGGTCGGCAGGAGCTGCTGGCGGTGGCGGAGCGGGCGGTCCTGGCCTGGCCCTGAGGGCTCCGGCGAAGGGGGCGGGCCCCGGGGGAGGGGCCGCGGAACCGGCCCGGAAAAGCCCGCGGGCCACGGTGCCGGGACGGGACCCTCAACCCGTCCGGCACCGCAGCCCGGAGTGTTTCGACCGTCGGGTGTGCGGTTCCCGGCGGCCGGTGGGAGGTGCCTGCGCGGTCAGGGCAGAGCGCGCGGCTACCTCGACTCCGCCCTCCTGTGCGGGGAGGGCGGAAGCTCTTCGTTATAGCAGCATTGTGGACTAGACCAATCTGTTCTGTCCATCCAATGACGGGCCTCGATTTGCCGTCAGTTCCTCCAACATACGCGGTACGGGCCCGTCCTGGGTATTCCCACGAGGAAAGTCACGGTCCGCGCCCGGGTAGTCTCGCTCGTGTGCCCTCCATGAACGATCTCGTACGCCAGCACACCGCCCTCGGCGACACCGACCTCGAGTGGCTCCACATGCTGGTCTCGGAGTGGCAGCTGCTCTCCGACCTCTCCTTCGCCGACCTCGTCCTCTGGGTTCCCACCCTCGACGGCACCCGGTACGTCTCGGTGGCCCAGATGCGGCCGAACACCGGCCCCACCTCCTACCAGGACGACATGGTCGGACACCTGGTGCCCCGCGGCCGCCGCCCGCTCCTGGACGCCGCCCTGGACGAGGGCCGGATCGTCCGCGAGGGGGACCCGGAGTGGCGGGAGGAGGTCCCCGTCCGCGTGGAGTCCATCCCGGTGCGGCGCGAGGGCCGGGTGCTGGGGGTCATCGCCCGGAACACCAACCTGCTCACGGTCCGCACCCCGAGCCGGCTGGAGCTCACCTACCTCCAGTCCGCCTCCGACCTGGCGCAGATGATCGCCGCCGGAACGTTCCCCTTCCCGGGGCAGCAGGTGGACATGGACGCCTCGCCGCGCGTCGGTGACGGCCTGATGCGCCTGGACGCCGACGGCGTGGTCACCTACGCCAGCCCGAACGCCCTCTCGGCCTACCACCGGCTGGGCCTGGCCTCCGACCTGGTGGGCCAGCACCTCGGCACCATCACCGCCGAACTCGCCCCGTCCCGGGGCCCGGTGGACGAGGCCCTGGTCAAACTGGCCAGTGGCTGGGCCCCGCGGGAGACCGAGGTGGAGAGCAACGGCGGGGTCATCCAGCTCCGCGCGATCCCGCTCAAGCCCAAGGGCACCCGCATCGGTTCGCTGGTGCTCTGCCGCGACGTCACCGAACTGCGGCGCCGCGAACGCGAACTGATCACCAAGGACGCCACCATCCGGGAGATCCACCACCGGGTGAAGAACAACCTCCAGACGGTGGCCGCGCTGCTGCGCCTCCAGGCCCGCCGAATGGATTCCGACCGTGGTCGCGAAGCCCTCAACGAGGCCGTGCGCAGGGTGGGTTCGATCGCGATCGTGCACGAGACCCTCTCCCAGAACCTGGACGAGCGGGTCGAGTTCGACGAGATCGCGGACCGGGTGATCGCGATGGTCGCGGAGATCTCCCCGGGGAAGGTGGCCTGCCGCCGGACCGGTCGGTTCGGGATCCTGGACGCCGAGGTGGCCACCCCGCTGTCGATGGTGCTGACCGAGGTGCTGCAGAACGCCCTGGAGCACGCCTTCGCCCCGGGGGAGCAGGGCACCGTGGAGGTGACGGCCTCGCGGACCGGCACCGGACGCACGGACACGCGCCTGTTGATCACCGTGAGTGACGACGGTCGCGGGCTGCCCGAGGGCTTCGACCCGCAGCGGGCGGGAAACCTGGGTCTCCAGATCGTCCGGACCCTCGTCGAGGGGGAGTTGGGCGGCACCTTCGACATGCGCCCGGGCGAGGAGCGCGGCACCCGCGTCCTGCTGGACGTGCCCGCCAGCCCGCAGAAGTAGCGCGCGGGAGGGTCGGACGGGGCGTCGGTCCCGCATCGGCCCCCGCCCGGCCCCGCACAGCACTGAGCCCCTGACCGGTGGTCCCGGTCAGGGGCTCAAGAGCACGTTGCTGAGCGCTACGGGGGTGCTACGCGCTGCGGCTCGAGGCTCGAAGTCGTTGTCAGGCGCTGGCGTTGCGCGCCCGGTTGCGAGCGGCGCGGCGCTTCATCGCGCGGCGCTCGTCCTCGCTGAGGCCGCCCCAGACGCCGGAGTCCTGGCCGGACTCGAGCGCCCACTGCAGACACTGCTCCATGACGGGGCAACGGCGGCAGACGGCCTTGGCTTCCTCGATCTGCAGCAGCGCAGGACCGGTGTTGCCGATGGGGAAGAAGAGCTCGGGGTCTTCCTCGCGGCAAACGGCGTTGTGACGCCAGTCCATGGCTGCTCCATCTCCTTGTATTGCGGGCAGGTTGCTTGTGAATGTGAACGCTTTCACGAATCCCTACGCGAGGGAAGGGCCGACGCCCAGTCGCCTGGTGCGGTCCGTGATTCGTGGAGGGGTTCTGGCGGTCTCAGTGGGTGCCGGGTTCTGCGGGCTGTCCCGATCGCCATGTAGAGATTCGCAAACCTCGGACGGGGATACAACCCCTTCCGGAAAGTTTTTTTTGATTCGTCGGTGTCGACTAGGTCACAGCCGTACTTCTAGGGGGTGGATCCGCGCCTAAACGTTCGACTGAAAGGACTAACGGCCCTTCCACTCACACAATCACACGCAGTGCACGGCGTACGCCTGTGAACCGCACGCTGGTGCGCAGTCCGAGGTGGTCGCCGTCCATCTGGAAAGGAAGCGGCGCCTTCGAATGCAAGGTGAAGTCGGTCAGATCGTGCAGAGAGACCGCGTGCTTGCCGTGGGGACCCCGCTCAGGAGACGAGGTCAGCAGCTGGGTGGCGTACCGGGCGATGGCCGGAGTTGACAAACGGCTGAGGCCCAGTACGTCAAGTGCGGTATCGAACGACGCCTCCGGAGAGGCGTAGAGCGGCCGGTTCCCCAGATACGTCCAGGGGGAGGTGTTGCAGACTATCGAGAGCACCAGATCCGTCACGGGATCCGCGCCGGGACGTTCCAGCGTCACCATTCCGTGACGTCGGTTCGGCTCTTCCAAGAACTGGCGCAGCAACTGTCGTACATAGAGGGCGTGCGTCGAACGCTTGCCGCGTTCCCGCTGCTGCTCGACCCGGCCCACCACACCCGCGTCGAATCCGAATCCCGCGCAGAAGGTGAACCAGCGTTCGGGCACCGATTCGTCCTCGGTGCCGGGCGCTCCCGAGGCCAGTCCCAGCCCGACGGTCCGCTCCCGGCGTTCCCGCAGCGCGTCCAGCAGGGCGCCCGTCGCCTCGACCGCGTCGTTCGGCAGCCCCAGGGCGCGGGCGAAGACGTTGGTGGACCCGCCCGGCACCACGGCCAGTCCCGGCAGGCGGTCCGGATCCGGCCCCTCGTGCAGGAGGCCGTTCACGACCTCGTTGACCGTGCCGTCGCCGCCGAGGGCCACGACCAGGTCCACGTCCCCGCCCTGCGCGGCCCGCCGGCCGAGGTCGCGGGCGTGCCCGCGGTACTCGGTGGTCACCGCCTCCAGCTTCATCTCGCTGGCCAGGGCGTGGATGAGGACGTCGCGCACGCGCGCACTGGTGGTCGTTGCCGCCGGATTAGCCACGAGGAGTGCACGCATGGGCAGCAGCCTACCCACCCCCTTCCGGTCACCCCTACTGCCGTCCCCCCGGCACTGGCTACCCTGCTGGAGTGAGCAGTAAGCAGACTCCCCCCGCGTCCGCCGCCGATCCCGCCCCGGTCGGGCCCGTCCCGCGCCGCCTGACCGCGGCCGCCGCGGTGACCGCCCTCCAGGGGCTGGCCCTCGCGGGCCTCGGCCTCTACATCCTGGTGATGGGGCTGGTCGGCGACCCCGATTCGGCCCGCCAGGCCGAGACCGGCGGGCTCACCCTGCTCGCGCTGGCCGCGCTCCCGCTGGTGGCGGCCCGCGGGCTGCGGCTGCGCCGCCGCTGGAGCCGGGGTCCCGCCCTGATCACCCAGCTGATGGCGCTGCCGGTGGCGTGGACCTTCTTCCACGCGGGCGGCGTCGCGATGACCGCGGGGGCGGTGGCCCTGGCCGTCGCGGCCGTCGCCGTCTTCGTCCTGCTGCTGCACCCGGAGGCCACCGAGGCCCTGGGCATCGCCCCGGCCGCCGGGGACGCGCCGCTCCCGAAGAAGTAGCGGGCGGGCCGACGAGCGGGGGACGGGGGTAGGGGGCACCCCCTGTTCCGCGTCCCGTTCCGCGGTCCGTTCCGTGTCGGGTCGCCCCGCCCTGCGGCGGGGGCCCGTTCCCTACTCCTCCACGAGGAGCTTCTCCCGCAGCTGCGCCAGCGTCCGCGCCAGCAGCCGGGAGACGTGCATCTGCGAGATGCCGACCTCCTGCGCGATCTGCGACTGGGTCATGTTGCCGAAGAAGCGCAGCAGCAGGATCCGCTTCTCCCGCGGGGGCAGCCCCTCCAGCAGCGGCTTCAGGGACTCCCGGTACTCCACCCCCTCCAGCGCCTCGTCCTCCGCGCCGAGGGTGTCCGCGACCGCCGGGGACTCGTCGTCGGTGTCCGGCACGTCCAGCGAGAGCGTGCTGTAGGCGTTGGCGGACTCCAGGCCCTCCAGCACCTCCTCCTCGGAGATTCCCAGCCGCTCGGCCAGCTCGTGCACCGTGGGGGAGCGGCCGTGCAGCTGGGACAGCTCGGCCGTGGCCGTGGTCAGCGACAGCCGCAGCTCCTGGAGCCGCCGGGGGACCCGGACCGCCCAGCCCTTGTCGCGGAAGTGCCGCTTGATCTCCCCGACCACCGTGGGGGTGGCGTACGTGGAGAACTCCACCCCCCGGTCCGGGTCGAACCGGTCCACGGACTTGATCAGCCCGATGGTGGCGACCTGGGTCAGGTCGTCCAGGGGCTCGCCGCGGTTGCGGAACCGGCGGGCCAGGTGCTCCACCAGCGGCAGGTGCATCCGCACCAGCCGGTTGCGCAGCTCGGCCCGCTCGGGGGAGCCGTCGGGCAGCTCCCGCAGCTCCAGGAACAGGGCCCGCGCGCCGCTGCGGTCGCGGGGATCGTGCTCCGCCTGCTGTCCGTGCTCGTTCTCGCTCATAGGGCCCGCCCGTCGCTCCGCCGAGTCCAAAAAGCCGTCGTCCGGCGGGTGCGGCCGGGCCTGCTGCCCCGGGATGCCGCCCTCCGGCTCCGGCACCTGCTCCTGGGGAGCCTCGCGCCCGCCGCCGGGTGCGGCCCGGGGGTGCTCCCCGTCCCGCACCGGGATCTCCCCGCTCACGCCGGGCCTGGACCCGCGCCGCGCTGTTTGTGGAGGCTGATGCTCACCGTGCGGTCCTCCGCCACCGTGGACTCGACCTTCCCGGCCAGCGCCGACAGCACCGTCCAGGCGAAGGTGTCCCGCTCCGGCGCCCTGCCGTCGGTGGTCGGGGCGGACACGGTCACCTCCAGCGAATCCTCCACCAGCCGGAACACGCAGCTGAGGACGGAGCCGGGCACGGCCTGCTGGAGCAGGATCGCGCACGCCTCGTCCACGGCGATGCGCAGGTCCTCGATTTCGTCGAGGGTGAAGTCCAGCCGGGCCGCGAGGCCGGCCGTGGCCGTCCGCAGCACCGACAGATAGGCACCCGCGGCCGGCAGCCGGACTTCCACGAAGTCCTGGGTCCCGGGCTCGCCTGCGATCTGGGACACCCTCACCTCCAAGGTGGTACGAGCTCTGTTCGCCGGTGACGCTATCGCGATACGGGCGATCGTGTCGCGGCGCCCCCGTTCCGCGACAGTGACTGATGGTAAGCCCACGGGCACGCACAGTCGCTAGGCCCTTGCGGCCTCAAATCGGGGGAACCGGCGGAGGGTTGACCTACCCCCCTGCCGGCGGTCGAACCTCAGACGAGCGAACCGTCCACGAAACACCAGCGCCAGGTCTCTCCGGGCTCGTGGCTGCGCATCACCGGATGGCCGGTGCTGCGGTAGTGCGCGGTGGCGTGGCGGTACGGGGAGGAGTCACAACAGGCCACGTGTCCGCAGTGCAGGCACATCCGCAGTTGCACCGGGTGGCTGCCCGTTTCCAGGCATTCCGGGCAGGTCATCGACCGTGGCGCCGGTTCGGGGCGCGGCAGTTCGGGAACGTGCGTGCACTCGCTCATGATGGCCAGGTTACGACGCCCGGCCCGGTGGGGGCGGCGCGAGCGCGAGGGAGGAAGGCCCGCTTCATGGAGGTATTGCCGCTGGTGGCGCTGGTGGCGGGCTGCGCCGTGGTGGCGGGCCTGGCCCGCCGCACCCCGGTCCCGGCCCCACTGCTGCTCGTCGCGGCCGGACTGGCCGCCGCCTACGTGCCCGGGGTCCCGGAGTACGCCCTGGACCCGCACATCGTGCTGCCCCTGCTGTTGCCCCCGCTGCTGTACACGGCGGCCGTGGACAGTTCCTACCTCGACCTGCGCGCGAACGTGCGGCCGGTGGCGCTGCTGTCGGTGGGGTACGTGCTGTTCGCGACCCTCGCCGTGGGGTACGCGGCGTACCTGGTGGTGCCGGGGCTGCCGTTGACCGCGGCCCTGGTGCTGGGGGCGGTGATCGCCCCGCCGGACGCCGTCGCGGCCACCGCCATCGCCCGCAGGCTGGGTCTGCCGCCCCGGATCACGACCATCCTCCAGGGGGAATCCCTCGTCAACGACGCCACCGCGATCACCGCCTACAAGGTGGCGGTCGCGGCGGTGGTCGGCGAGGGGGCGGGCTGGGCGGGCGGCATCGCCGAGTTCCTGCTCGCCTCGGTGGGCGGGGTGGGCGTGGGCCTGCTGCTGATGGTGCCGATCCACCACCTGCGGACCCGGCTGAAGGAGCCGCTGCTGCAGAACACCCTCTCCCTGCTGATCCCCTTCGTGGCGTACGCGGCGGCCGAGCGGGTGCACGCCTCCGGGGTGCTGGCGGTGGTGGTCGTGGCCCTCTACCTGGGGCACCGGGCCTGGCAGGTGGACTTCGCCACCCGGCTCCAGGAGGAGGCGGTGTGGAAGATGGTGGCCTTCCTGCTGGAGTCGGTGGTCTTCGCGCTGATCGGGCTCCAGCTGCCGGTGGTGCTGGAGGGGCTGGGACGGTACTCGGGGCCGGAGGCCGTCTGGTACGCCGTGGCGATCTTCCTGGCGGTGGTCGTCGCCCGCTTCGTGTGGGTGTTCCCGGCGACCTTCCTGCCCCGGGCGCTGTCCGAGCGGATCCGGGACCGGGAGCCGGACACCACCTGGAAGGCACCCGTGATCGTGGGCTGGGCCGGGATGCGCGGGGTGGTCTCGCTGGCCATCGCCTTCTCGATCCCGCTGACCGTGGACGGCGGGGGACCCTTCCCGTACCGCGACCTCATCCTCTTCCTGACCTTCACCACCGTGATCGGCACCCTGGTGGTGCAGGGGCTGACCCTGCCGCCGCTGATCCGAGCCCTGCGGCTGCCGGGTCGGGACGAGCGGGCCGCCACCCTGGCGGAGGCCCAGGCGCAGAGCCAGGCCTCCCGGGCGGCGGAGGAGCGGCTGGAGGAACTGCTGGCCGATCCCGCCAACGAGCTGCCGCAGCCCCTGGCGGAGCGGCTGCGGACGGTGCTGGAGCGCCGCCGCAACGCCGTCTGGGAGCGGCTGGGCGGGGTCAACCCGCAGACCGGGGAGTCCGCGGACGACGTCTACCGCAGGCTGTCCCGAGAGATGATCTCGGCGGAGCGGGAAGTGTTCGTCGCCCTGCGGGACGCCCGCCGCATCGACGACGAGATGCTGCGGGTGCTGCTGCGCCGGCTGGACCTGGAGGAGGCGGCCGCGTACCGCGAGGGCACGGCCTGAGCCTCCCCCCACACACGAGGGCGCGGGGGAGGGCGCGGTCAGAGGGGAGGTCCGGTGAGCACCGCCGCGAGGGTGGTGCCCGCCGGGAACTCCCCGGCGGCCGTCAGCTCGGCCAGGGCGTGGAGGAGCTTGGCCACGTAGACCCGCTCCAGCGGGATCCCGTGCCGGTCCTCGAACCCTTCCGCGAAACGCAGGAGTTCGGGGGTGGACCGGGCGAACCCGCCGTGGTGGAAGCGTTCCTCCAGGGTCCAGTTCGGCAACGGCGCCCCGAAGGCGGCCGTTTGGAAGGAACGTATCTCCGCGGCGAGGAAGGACCCCTTGAGGACCGAGACGCCCAGGGCCCGCTGACCCGGTCCCAAGCCCGCCGACAGCCCCGCCAGGGTGCCGCCCGTCCCGCAGGCCAGGGCCACCACCCCCGCGTCCGTCCCCGCCAGCTCCCGGCCCAGCTCGGCGCAGCCCCGCACGGCCGCGGTGTTGCTGCCGCCCTCGGGGACCACGTACGCGCCGAGCGCCCCCGCCCCGGCGAGCAGCGCGTCCCGGCCCTCGGGCGCGGACTTCGTCCGGTACGCGGAACGGGTGACGAAGCTCAGCCGCATCCCGTCGGCGACGCAACGGGCCAGGGAGTCGTTCAGGGGGCGGTCGGCCAGCTCCTCCCCGCGCACGATGCCGATGGTGGCGAAGTCGAGCAGCCGCCCCGCGGCCGCGGTGGCGCGCAGGTGGTTGGACCAGGCACCGCCGAAGGTGACCAGCTCCCGGTGGCCCCCGGCGGCGGCCGCCCGCAGGTTGGGGCCGAGCTTGCGCCACTTGTTGCCGGGGATCTCCGGGTGCACCAGGTCGTCCCGCTTCAGCAGCAGCCGCACCCCGTGGCGGGCGAAGAGCGGGTCGTCGAGCTCCCGCACGGGCGAGGGCAGGCGGGGGCGGAGGGCGGCGAGCGGATCGGGGCCGGCGTCGGGCTGGGTCACCCGTCCATTGTCGGGTGCGGACCCCGGCGGGGCCCGGAGGCCCGGAGCGCCCGGAGGCCGCGGCGGGCCCCGGGAGCCGGGCCGTCCGGCTCCCGGGCGCGGGTCACTTCAGCCGCTCGTGCACCCGGTCCCGCAGGGACTGCATGGTGAACCCGCGGGGGTCCACCTTCCCGGGCTGCCATTCGCGGTGCCCGATCACGGACCGGGCGGTCCAGCCGTGGTGGCGGCAGATCGCGGCGGCGGCCCGTGCGATGGCGTCGAGCTGCGCGGGGGGCCAGGGGTCCTTGCCGTCGCCGAGGTTCTCGCACTCGAAGCCGTAGAAGTAGCGGTTGCCGTCGGTGCTCGACTCGTTGTCCGGCGGCAGGGCCCGCTCCAGCCGGACCGCCGTCAGCACGTCCGGGTCCCCGCCGCCCGCGTGGTTGGTCCGGCCGTAGCCGACCAGGTGCACCCGGCCGTCCTTGGTGATCACGCCGTGGCAGAGCGGGCCGGGCAGGGAGGCGTGGCCCTCCCGGCAGATACGGACGGTGTCCGCCGAGCCCCGGGTGACGGTGTGGTGGATCATCACCCCGTGGACCGGGCCCCAGGGCCCCTTGTGATTGCGGTTGCGGTGCTGCCAGTCGCCGACCCCGACGACGGTGAGCCCCTCGTTGACCAGTGCTCGGTGGAATTCTTCCGCGGACATCGGTGCTGCCACGGCCGTTCTCCTTCGCGCGCGCGACGGCCGCCTGTCGCGGCCGCCCGTACCGGGGGTGTACCGGAACGTCCCCTTCGGCGCCAGCCTTTTCGTACGGTGAGCGAGCCGATCCGGTCACCTGCTGTGACCGGATCGGCGGGCCCGGGCGGTGTCTCAGGAGGCGGCCAACCAGAGGTCCGGGCCGAACACCTCGTAGTGCACCTCGGCCGCGGGGACCCCCTTGGCGAGCAGCTGCGCCCGCACCTCCCGCATGAAGGGGAGCGGGCCGCAGAGGTAGGCGCGGGTGCCGGGGGCGATCGCGACGTCGGAGAGGTCCACCCGGCCCGCGCGGTCGCCGGGCTCCGCGCCGTCCTCGTACCAGAAGTGGGCGGTGCCGGCGGGGAGCTTGTCGGTCAGGGCCCGGTGGTCGGCGGCGAGGGGGTGGTCGGCCGGGCTGCGGTCGGCGTGCACCACGGTGACCGGGGCGGTGTGCCCGGTCCCGGCCAGGTGCTCCAGCATCGACAGCATGGGGGTGCACCCGATGCCCGCGGAGGCGAGCAGCACCGGGGCGGAGTCCTCCCGCAGGACCAGGTCCCCGTACGGGGCCGAGAGCCGCAGCCGGTCCCCGGGGCGGACGTGGGTGTGCAGCCGGCCGGAGACCTCGCCGTCGGGGCCGGGACCGCCGTGGACCCGCTTGACGGTGAGGGAGCGGGTGGCGGAGCCGGGGGCGCAGGACAGGCTGTACTGGCGGATCTGGCGGGCCCCGTCGGGGAGTTCGACCTGCACCGAGACGTACTGGCCGGGGTGGAAGTCGGGGGCGGGGGAGCCGTCGGCGGGGATCAGCCGGAAGGTGGCGCAGTCGGCCGTCTCCTCCGTGCGGTCGACGACCTCCCACTCCTGCCAGACCTCGCCGGCCGCCGCCTGCCGGGCCGCGTAGAGCTCCGCCTCGATGGCGATGAGGGCGTTGGCCATCAGCCAGTAGACCTCGTCCCAGGCGGCGGCCACCTCCGGGGTGACGGCCTCGCCGAGCACCTCGGCGATGGCGGCGAAGAGGTGGGTGTGGACGATCGGGTACTGCTCGCGCGTGACGCCGAGGGAGGCGTGCTTGTGGGCGATGCGCCGGAGCATCACGTCGGGGCGGACGTCGGGTCGGTCCACCAGGTGCACGGCGAAGGCGGCGATGGAGCCGGCGAGGGCCCGCTTCTGGAGACCGGCGGCCTGGTTGCCGCGGTTGAAGAGGTCGCGGAGCAGCTCCGGGTGCGCCTCGAAGAGCTTCGCGTAGAACAGCTCGGTGATCTCGCCGATCGCGGCGCCGACGGCGGGCAGGGTGGCGCGGACGGTCTCGGCGGACTTCTCGGACAGCATCGGGGCTCCTCGCGGGTTAATGTGCATATGAGAGTCGTATTTTGAGGCGAGCGACGGCCGCCGCGGTGCGGACATTCGTTCGAGTGGCGTGTGCGATCGACCCCAGGTCGCCCAAGGGCCCGGCCGGTATCGGCCAACAGGCCCTGACCGACGGGACTTCGGTCCCCTACTGCACCCCCGGCGGGCCGCCGGGCGACGGACCTCCGGTGATCCCCAGCAGCAGCGGTCCGGTCGGCGCCGCCACCAGCTCCTCCACGGTGAGCGGATCGAGTGCCGCGAAGAACGCCTCCTGGGCCCGGCGCAGCGCCCCGCGCAGCACGCAGGCCGAGCGCAGCGGGCAGGGGGTGGCGCCCTCGCACTCGACCACGTCGCCCGCGCCCTCCAGCTCCCGGACCACCCCGCCCACCGAGGCGGCGCGTCCGGTCGGGGTCAGGGCCAGGCCGCCGCCGCGGCCCCGGCGGGCCTCGACCAGCCCGAGGTGCTGCAGTCGGGCCACCACCTTGGCGGTGTGGGTGTAGGGGACCCGCATCGTCTCCGCCACCTCGCGGGTGGTGGGCAGGTCCTTCTCCGCCTCCGTCACCGCCAGGCGCATCAGCACCCGCAGGGCGAGGTCGGTGAACCGGGTCAGTCGCATGGCGACCACCGTAGGAAAGTTGCATCCACGATGCAACTTATGGCCCTCCGGGATGTGGCCGAAAATATGCCCACCGCACCCCCGGTCGGCAGGTTCGGGGTGAACCCGGAACGCTGCCCACACCCACACGGATCAGTCCCACCCTTTTGTGTAATGTTCCGATCACCCGCTGCACTGACAGGCTTCCTCCCCGAAGGTCATTTTCATGATCGAAAGGGAATGAGATGTCGGTCCAGGCAGGTTCCGAATCCCGCGAGGCCCAGGCGCCGCCCCAGCGCAGTCTCGGCACCGCGGCCGCGCGGAACTTGGCAACCACCACCAAGTCCGTACCGCAGATGCAGGAGATCACCTCCCGGTGGCTCCTCAAGCAACTGCCGTGGGTCTCGGTGCAGGGCGGCACGTACCGGGTCAACCGCCGGCTCAGCTACGCGGTCGGCGACGGCCGGGTCACGTTCATCAAGACCGGCGACCAGGTCCAGGTCATCCCCGCCGAGCTCGGCGAACTGCCGCTGCTGCGCGACTACGACGACCTGGACGTGCTGACCGAGCTCGCCCAGCGCTGCCGCCAGCGGGACTTCGCCGCGGGCGAGGAGCTGACCTCCTTCGGCAGCCCCGCCGACTCCGTCTTCCTCCTCGCGCACGGCCGCGTCGAGCAGGTCGGCCCCGGCCCCTACGGGGACGACGCCGTGGTCGGCACCCTCGCGGACGGCGCCTACTTCGGCGACGACAGCCTCGTGGATGCCGACGCCATCTGGGAGTTCACCGCCCGCGCCGCCACCTCCGGCACCGTGCTCGTCCTCACCCGACAGGACTTCGGCCTCCTCGCCGACCGGGTCGAGTCCCTCGCGCAGCACGTGGAGCGGGTCCGTTCGCTGCCCGCCCAGCGCACCAACAAGTACGGCGAGGCCGAGATCGACCTCTCCGCCGGCCACACCGGCGAAGCGCTGCTGCCCGGCACCTTCGTGGACTACGACGCCGCCCCCCGCGAGTACGAGCTGAGCATCGCCCAGACCGTCCTCAAGGTGCACACCCGCGTCGCGGACCTCTACAACCAGCCGATGAACCAGACCGAGCAGCAGTTGCGGCTCACCGTCGAGGCCCTGCGCGAGCGCCAGGAGTACGAGCTCGTCAACAACCGCGAGTTCGGCCTCCTCCACAACGCCGACTACGACCAGCGGATCCAGCCGCACGACGGCGCGCCCACCCCCGACGACTTCGACGCCCTGCTCAGCATGCGACGCGGCTCGAACCTCTTCCTCGCCCACCCCAAGGCCATCGCCGCCTTCGGCCGCGAGTGCAACAAGCGCGGGATCTACCCCACCCCGGTCCAGGTCGGCGACCACCACCTGCCGGCCTGGCGCGGGGTCCCGATCTTCCCGTGCAGCAAGATCCCCGTCTCCGACGCCCGGACCACCTCCATCCTCTGCATGCGCACCGGGGAGTCCGACCAGGGCGTCATCGGCCTGCACCAGACCGGCATCCCGGACGAGTTGGAGCCGAGCCTGTCCGTCCGCTTCATGGGCATCAGCGAGCAGGCGATCATCTCCTACCTGGTCACCGCCTACTTCTCCGCCGCCGTGCTCGTCCCCGACGCGCTCGGTGTCCTGGAGAACGTCGAGATCGGCCGCTGGAGCTGACGAGAGGAGGGGGTGGGGGAGCCGTGACGCTCACCGAACCGACCACCGAGGGGCACGAGGCCGCCGCCCTGCTCGCGCAGACCCGGGAGGCCGTGGACCCGGAGCTGCGCCGGGCCGTCCAGGGTCTGCCCGGCGGCCTGCGCAGGGTGGCCATGTACCACTTCGGCTGGGAGGACGCCGACGGCACGCCCTCCGGCGGGCACGCGGGCAAGGCCATCCGGCCGGCCCTGGTGCTGACCGGGACGCGGGCCCTCGGCGGCCGACCGGAGACCGCGGTCCGGGCCGCCGCCGCGGTGGAGCTGGCGCACAACTTCACCCTGCTCCACGACGACGTCATCGACGAGGACGTGCGGCGCCGCGGCCGCCCCACGGCCTGGACGGTCTTCGGGGTGCCGGACGCCGTCATCGCCGGGGACGCCATGCAGGCCCTGGCCCTGCGGCTGCTGGCGGAGGACCCGCACCCGGCGGCCGCCCGGGCCGGCTCCCGGCTCGCCGCCTGCATGATCGAACTCTGTGCCGGTCAGCAGGCGGACTGCGCCTTCGAACGGCGCAGCGAGGTCACCCTGGACGAGTGCCTGGCCATGGCCATGGCGAAGACGGGCGCCCTGCTCGGCTGCGCCTGCGCCCTGGGCGGGCTGTACGGGGGAGCGGACGAGGAGGCCGCGGACGCCCTGGACGCCTTCGGCCGGGAGGCCGGCCTCGCCTTCCAGCTGATCGACGACCTGCTCGGCATCTGGGGGGATCCCGAGCACACCGGCAAGCCGGCCGGGGCGGACCTGCTCGCCCGGAAGAAGTCCCTGCCCGTCGTGGCCGCCCTCACCTCGGGCACCCCGGCGGGCGCGGAACTGGCCGCGCTCTACGCCGGTCCGATGACCGCCGAGGACGTCCGGCGGGCCGCGGACGCCGTGGAGGAGGCCGGGGGCCGGGACTGGGCCCAGGTGCACGCGGCGGACCGGATGGCCCGCGCCGTGCAGCAGCTCTCCCGCGCCGTGCCCGACGTGGCGGCCGCGGGCGGACTGCTGGCCCTCGCGGAGTTCGTCACCCGGCGGACCCGGTAGGCGGGGGTGGTGCCCGCGGGGTGAGAGCAGGGGAGTGAGGGGAGGCGAAGGCCCGTCCGGACGCCGGTCACCGACCGGTTCGAGCCATCCGGACGGGCCTTCGTGCCGCCCGAACCCTAGGATCCAGAACCATTGTTGACCGACTCTCAAGTGATGGGCGGCAGTCAGTGGGACTGGAGATACGACAGGCCGGGCAGGACGACCGGGACGCGGTGGCGTCCCTGCTCGACGTGGCCTTCCGCGAGGACCCCGTGAGCAGCTGGGTCTTCCCCGACCCGGACCACCGGGCCCGGGTGCACGGGAAGTTCCTCGGCGTGTTCGTGGACGTGACCCTGGCCGAGGGCCGGGTCGACTACGCGGCGGACGGTTCGGCCGCCGCCCTGTGGCTGCGGATCCCGGCCGGGGAGCCGGAGGGCGAGGACGAGATCCCGGCCCTGATGCGGCGGACCGCCGACCCCGACAACGAGCGCTGCGAGCTGGTGGGACGCTTGACCGGTGCGGTCCACCCCACCGCCGAGGAGCACGAGTACCTGCTGATGATCGGGGTGGACCCGGACCGCCAGGGCCAGGGCCTCGGCACCGAACTGATGGCGCCCGTCCTGGAGCGCTGCGACCGGGAGGGCGTGCCCGCCTACCTGGAGGCCAGCAGCGAGCGCAGCCGCGAGCTGTACGAGCGGCTCGGCTTCGCCTTCACCGGGACCGCGGTGCGACTCCCCGAGGGCCCGCTGATGTGGCCGATGTGGCGGAAGCCGCAGCCGCTGCCGGCCGGGGCCTGAGACGGCGCGCGCCGTGCCGACGGGCCGGGGCCCGGCGACACGGCGCGGCCGCCCCCGGCGGGGGTCCGGCGGGGTCCGCACGACGGCCCGCGGCCCCCGCCGGGGGCGGGACCGTTCGCAAGGGGATCGCGTCCTCCGGATCCCGCCGGTCGGGCGGGATCCGGACGGCACGGCCTAGCGGTTCTGCGCGGCGGCGATGCCGTTGCGCCAGAGCTGGTCGACCCGGGCGCGCTCGGTGCTGTTCGGGTAGGCGTTGGTGCAGGAGGGGCCGGGGCCACCGCCGGACATCAGCTCGCTGCACGGACCGGAGTAGCGGTCCGGCAGGCCGAGCACGTGGCCCGTCTCGTGCGAGGTCACGCGGGTGGAGTCGTACTGCTGGTTCTGGCGGTAGTCGAGGAAGATGTAGCCGCGGCCGTGTCCGTCCGTGCTGGCGTAGGAACCGCGGGAGTCGTTGCCCTCGTAGTACTGGAAGTCGCCCCCGGAGGTGACCTCCTGGAGCTTCACGTTGGCCACCGAGCCGTTCCATATCTGGGTGCTGCGGGCGATCTGGGTGCGGAAGCTCGGGGCGTTGCGGGTGCTGTACCTGACGGTCACCGCGAGGACGCCGGGCTGGGCGGCCCGCTTCGCGGCCACCGAGGCCGTCACGGCCTCGAAGAAGGCGCGGTTGGCGGCGGCGTTCTCCTTCGACCGCTCGTAGGCGGCGTAGGAGGCGGGGGATCCGGTGCCGACCGCGGGAGCGGCCGGGGCAGCCGCTGCGGGGGCGACGCCGAGGGCGGCGGTCAGTCCGATGCCGATGATCGAGGCGAGCACGGGCAGACGGGAATGGCGCATGGGGGGCTCCGATTTCGTCCGGTGAACGGGGCGGCCGTTCGTCCGGTACCGGAGTCTGCGGGAGCGGAACGCGCACGGGGATGATGCCATCCGGCGATAGGTCGGGACTATCGGCGGACTTCGGGCAAACGTCGACTGGCGGCAGATTGGCGGAAATCGGTGGTTCATCAGTGACTGGTGCGGTGCAGGGGGCCGTCCTATTTTCTTCGCATGGAGCTTGAGGTGAGGCACCTTCGCGCACTGTGCGCCATCGCGGACGCGGGCAGTCTGCACAAGGCGGCCAGGCAGCTCGGGGTGAGCCAGCCCTCGCTGACCACGCAGCTGCGACGGATCGAACAGGCCCTGGACGGCGAGCTGTTCCTGCGGGAGCGGACCGGCTGCCGCCCGACCCCCTTCGGGCGGGCCGTCCTGGGGCGGGCCCGCCCGCTGCTGGCCGGGATGGCCGCGCTGGTGGCCGAGGCCCGGGCCGCGGCGCAGGAGCCGCGGCTGAGGATCGGGTCCACCGCCAGCCGCGCCCTGCCGGGCTGGCTTCGCCGGCTCAGGCGTCGACTCCCGGCCACGGAAACCTCGTTGCTGGTGGACGTATCGGCCAACGCGCTGCTCAAGCTGGTCGCGGCCGGACAACTCGACGTGGCCTTCGTCCACGAGGTGGACGGCTGTCCGTTGCGGATCCCGCCCGGTCTGGAGCCGCGGGTGCTGGTGGAACGCGAGCCGCAGTTCGTCTCCCTGGCCCTCGACCACCCGGCCGCGGCCCGCCCCGTGGTGGACCTCGCGGACCTCGCCGGCGACCGGTGGATGGTGGACCCCTCCGTGGACGGGGAGCAGGACGGGCTGCACCGGGTACTGACCGAGGCGGGGTTCAACCCCCGCTTCCTGCACGGGGACTACCACACGGCCGCCTCACTGGTCGTGACCGGCGAGGCGGTGGCCCCCTGCCAGCCGACCTCCGGCCCCCGCGAGGACATGGCCATCCGGCCGCTGCGGGGGGACCCCCTCGGGGTGCGGCTCCTGCTGGTCTCCCGCCCGGCGGCCGACCCCGCCGGGGCGGTGGGGCCGGTGGGGCCCGCGGGGGAGGAGCTGTACGAGGACCTGCTGGCGGCCTACCGGGAAGTGGCCCTCGGGGCCCTGCCGTACCGAGCCTGGCTCGAACGAACCCGAAGCCCCCTCCTCACCGGCCCGTAGCCCGTTCGGGGGCCGTGGGGTGCCGCCTGTCCGCGGTGGGGCGCGGCTTCAGGCCGCCTCAATCGCCGGCGGGGCTGGAGAGCGCGGGCTGGGTGGTCGGCCGTGGGCCCGACGGAGTCCGGTCGCGATGGAGCGGGAGCGGCCCGCAAGGCGTCCGAGCACATCGGTGTGGACGAGAGCGAGTCCCAGCCCGCGCGGCGTTCGACCGCATAGGTGAGCCGCGCCGGGACGTGGACGGGAGCGAGTTCCAGCCCGCGCGGTGTTTGAGCGCATCGGTGAGGTGCACTCGACCGTGCACGCGAGCCCGCCTCAAGCCCGCGCGGCGTTTGAGCGCAGGCGGTGAGGCGCGCCAGGACGTGGACGGGAGCGAGTTCGAGCCCGTGCGGCGTTTGAGCGCAGGCGGTGAGGCGCGCTGGGACGTGGACGGGAGCGAGTTCGAGCCCGCGCGGCGTTTGAGCGCATCGGTGAGGCGCGCCGGGACGTGGACGGGAGCGGGTCCCAGCCCGCGCGGCGTTTGAGCGCATCGGTGAGGCGCGCTGGGACGTGGACGGGAGCGGGTTCGAGCCCGCGCGGCGATTGAGCGCAGGGCGGGCAGGCGCCCCCGGCCGAGGACCCGCCCCCTCGGAGCCCCGCGCAGCGGCTAGGTGGGGCGCCGCCCCGAGAGGCCCGTCGCCCCGTGGGCGGCCATCGCGGCGCCGGCCGCCGAGGCCACGGCGTGGCGCCGGTGCAGGCCCCAGGCCAGGAGCGGCAGGCCCACCGCCAGCTCGACCGCTCCCGTCACGCGGCCCCCGCGGAGGCGGCCCTCCCGGTCCGCGGCCTCCAGTTCGGCCCGTACGGCATCGCGCCAGCCGGACCATTCCACGGTCTCGGAGCCGGGGGCGACCTGGGCCGCCTCGCGGAGCCGGTCGGCCGGTTCGCCGGGGGAGAGTCCGGCGGGCATCAGGAGGCCGGCGCGGGAGAGGAGGGCGATCAGGCCGAGCAGCCGGGAGCGGCCGTCGGCGGCCGCGTCGGGGGCGGCGAGGCCGTCGAGGACCTCCATGTCGAGGACGGGGTCGAGGCCGAGTCGGGCGGCGAAGAGGCGCAGGGTGCCGGCTTCCCCGGCGGGGGTGCCGTCGGCCTCCCAGCCGTAGGCGAGGGTCCGGCGCAGGCCGGAGGCCAGGGCGAAGCCGGTGCGGCCCTCGTCCCACCACAGGCCGAGGACGGGGAAGCCCGCGCCCACGGCCACGGCGGTGCTCCAGCCTTCGAGGACCTCCTGTACCCCGTGCGCTCCCTCGGTCCCGTGCGGGTCCTCCGGGCGGAGCGGGCGGAGCACGGCGGGGCGGACGCTCCGAGGTCCCCCGGCTCCGGCGTCCGTCGCCCGCCACGGCTTGCCCTGCGGGGTCAGCACGCTCCACTCCGGACCGGCCGGGGCGAGCAGCAGCCGTTCGCGCAGCAACTGGGCGAAGGGGCGCACGGAACGGGGCTCGGCGCGGCAGAGCAGGAGCCCGCCCGCGGTCGTCATGGAGATCGGCATGACCCCACGCTAAGGCAAATCGGGGCATCGGATGTCATCTCGGGACTTCCGTCACGAGACCGGCGCCGGAGGTCCCGCTCCCGCCCGCCCGCCGCCTCGCGGGTCCGTCCCCGGTCGGCCGCCGCTCCGACTCCCGGCTCCGGTCCCGCCCCCGCTCTTGACTCCGCCCGACCGAGATATATCGTGTTTTACGGAAGACGCGATATGTTGTGTCGTGCCGGTGGTCGCGGTCCGCGATCGGGCCGGACGCCCCGAGCAGCCCGAGAGGACCAGTCCCATGACCCAGACGTGGTCGGTCAGCGAGCCGCAGAAGCTCTCCTTCGAGGAGCCGGTCACCGGGCTCTCCGTGCGCCTGGTCAACGGCGCGGTCAACGTCGTCGCCGTCGAGGAAGGGCCCGCCCGCCTGGAGGTCTCCCACGTGGAGGGCCCGCCGCTGCTGGTCACCCACGAGGACGGCCTGCTCACCGTGGCCTACGAGGACCTGCCCTGGTCCGGCCTGAAGAACGCCCTCGACCGCAGCAGCTGGCAGCGCACCGCCGTGGTCTCCCTGGCCGTACCCGCCGGGACCGGCCTGCGCTTCGGCGCGGTCGGGGCCACCGGCGTGGTCTCCGGGCTCGGCGGGCCGGTCGAGGCCCGTACGGTCTCCGGAGACCTCACGCTGGTCGGCCTCTCCGGGGCGGTCGGGGCGGACACCGTCTCCGGAACCGTGGAGGCCCAGTCCGTGACGGGGGACCTGCGGGTGCGCTCCGTCTCCGGGGAGCTGACCGTCATCGACGGCGGCGGGCCCTCCGTCCGCGCCGAGTCCGTCAGCGGGGACATGCTCGTCGACCTGGCCGCCGGCGGGGCCGCCGAGATCAGCCTCGCCTCCGTCTCCGGTGAGGTGGCCATCCGGCTCCCGCGGCCCACCGACGCCCGGGTGGACGCCAACACCGCCGGCGGCTCGGTCTCCAACGCCTTCGACGACCTGCGCGTCTCCGGCCGCTTCGGCGCGAAGCGGATCACCGGCACCCTGGGCGCGGGCACCGGCAGCCTCAAGGCCACCACCGTCTCCGGCTCCATCGCCCTGCTCCGGCGCCCCGACGGACCCGACGGACCGGAGGAGACCGCTCCGGCCGCTCCCCTCGACCTCGACAAGAAGGTGCTCTGACATGCCGCCCGTCTTCGCCCACGGCCGCCTGCGCCTGTACCTGCTCAAGCTGCTCGACGAGGCGCCGCGCCACGGCTACGAGGTGATCCGGCTCCTGGAGGAGCGTTTCCAGGGCCTGTACGCCCCCTCCGCGGGCACCGTCTACCCCCGCCTCGCCAAGCTGGAGGCCGAAGGGCTCGTCACGCACGCCACCGAGGGCGGCCGGAAGGTCTACTCGATCACCGACGCCGGCCGGGCCGAGCTGGCCGGGCGCAGCGGGGAGCTGGCCGATCTGGAGCTGGAGATCCGCGAGTCGGTGGCCGAGCTGGCCGCCGAGATCCGGGACGACGTCCGCGGCGCGGCCGGACACCTGCGCCGCGAGGTGCGGGCCGCCGCGGCCGCCTCCGAGCAGCGCACCGAGGACCCGCTGCGGGACTTCCGCGAGCTGCGTGACAGCGAGGCGTGGCAGTCGGCGAAGGAGGAACTGCGCCGGGCCAAGCAGGAGTGGAAGGAGCAGACCCGCCGCGCCAAGGACGAGAGCCGGCGGGCCCGCGAGGAGGCCCAGCACGCCCGCCGCCAGGCCCAGGAGGCCCACGAGAAGGCCCGGGAGGACGTGCAGCGGATCGCCCGGCAGATGCAGGAGCAGTTCACGAAGTTCGGCGGCCGGGAAGGGCTTTCGGGGTTCACGGCGCAGCTGGGCGGGCTGGCCCGGGAGGCCTCCGCCTGGCTGGGCCAGGACCGGCCCGCGGAGTCCGGCCCGGCCGGTGAGGCCCGCGCCGCCGAGCGTCCGGACTGGGCGGCCGACCTGGCGCCCTCCGGGGATCCGGCCCGGGACCTGGACCGGCTGCTGGACCGCTTCCGGGACGGGGTCCGGGACGCCGCCCGGGACCGGGGGCTGACCGAGGCGCAGCTCCGGCGGGTCCGGGACCGGCTGGGCGAGGCCGCCGCCCGGGTGGACGAGGCCCTGCGCGAGGACCGCTGAGGGCCCGCGGCCGCGAGCGCGGAGGGGCGGGGGCGGCACGGAGCCGCACCCGCCCGGTCCCCCGCACGGCCCCGGCCGCGCCCCGTTCGGCTCAGAGGGTGAGGACCAGCTTCCCGAAGAGGTCCCCGGAGGCCAGCCGGGCGAAGGCATCGGGGGCCCGGTCCAGGGGGTAGCTGCCGTCGATGACGGGGCGGACGCCGGTGGCCTCGCAGAAGGACAGCAGGTCCTCCAGCTCGTCCTTGGTGCCCATGGTGGAGCCCACCACCTTCAGCTCCAGGAAGAAGATCCGGGTCAGCTCGGCGTGGGCCGGGCGGTCCCCGCTGGTGGCGCCTGAGATCACCAGGGTGCCGCCGGGGCGCAGGGACTTCACCGAGTGGGACCAGGTGGCCGCGCCGACCGTCTCGATCACGGCGTCCACCCGCCCGGGGAGCCGGGCCCCCGGCTCGTACGCCTCCAGCGCGCCCAGTTCCACGGCCCGCTTGCGCTTGGCCTCGTCCCGGCTGGTGGCGAAGACCCGCAGGCCGGCCGCCTTGCCGAGGACGATCGCGGCCGTGGCCACGCCGCCGCCCGCGCCCTGGACGAGCACGGAGTCGCCGGGGCGGACGCCCGCGTTGGTGAAGAGCATCCGGTAGGCGGTGAGCCAGGCGGTGGGCAGGCAGGCCGCCTCCTCGAAGCTCAGCCCGGCGGGCTTGGGCAGCACGTTCCAGGCGGGCACGGTGACCTGCTCGGCGAAGGTGCCCTGGTAGCGCTCGGTGAGGATGGAGCGGGGCTCGTCGGGGCCGACCCCGTGCCCGCTCTGCCCGATCACGGAGTGCAGGACGACCTCGTTGCCGTCCTGGTCGATCCCGGCCGCGTCGCAGCCGAGGATCATGGGCAGCTTCTCCTCGCCGAGTCCGACCCCGCGCAGCGACCACAGGTCGTGGTGGTTGAGCGAGGCGGCCTTGACGTTGACGGTCACCCAGCCGGGACGGGCCGCGGGAGCGGGGCGTTCGCCCAGCTCCAGGCCGGTCAGCGGCTGGTCACGATCGATTCTGGCGGCGTAGGCAGCGAACATGCCGCCAGACGCTACCGGCAGGTAGCCCCGGTGGCCAGGGTGTTCCGGGGCACTCCCGGAGGGCGCCGGGCGCCGCTCTGCGCCCCTCGCGCACGCCTCCGGCGCCCGTGGGGCCGCCACCCGCCTCTCGGGCCCGTACGGGCCCCTCCGGCGCCCCGCAGCCGGTCGTGGCGCCGGGGCCCGGAACCTGCTCCCGGAAACCGGCTTCCGGAACCGCTCGCCGGCACCGGCCCCGGACGCGCCCGAGGGCCGTACCGCCATGTTCGGCGGTACGGCCCTCGGGTTCACGCGTCCTCCCGACGACCGCCGGGGTGGGGCGGCCGGGTCGGGGGTCAGGCCAGGCGGGCCACGCCGTCCGCGCGGGCGGCGGCGGCCACGGCGGCGGTGACCGCGGTGGCGACGCGCTCGTCGAACGGCGACGGGATCACGTAGTCCGCGGCCAGCTCCTCGTCGGAGACGACCCCGGCGATGGCGTCCGCCGCGGCGATCTTCATGCCCTCGGTGATCCGGGAGGCCCGGACCTTGAGGGCACCGGCGAAGATGCCGGGGAAGGCCAGCACGTTGTTGATCTGGTTCGGGAAGTCCGACCTGCCGGTGGCCACGACCGCCGCGTACTTGTGCGCGACGTCCGGGTGGACCTCCGGGTTCGGGTTGGCCATGGCGAAGACGAAGGAGTCCTTCGCCATCGAGGCCACCGCAGGCTCCGGCACGGTGCCGCCGGAGACGCCGATGAACACGTCGGCGCCCGCGAGGGCCTCCTCCAGGCTGCCGGTCAGGCCGGTCCGGTTGGTCAGGCCCGCGATCTCGGCCTTCACGTCCGTCAGGTCCGTGCGGTCGGCGGAGACCACGCCCTTGCGGTCGGTGACGCAGACGTCGCCGATGCCCGCGTCCACCAGGATCTTGGCGATGGCGATGCCCGCCGCGCCCGCGCCCGAGATCACCGCGCGCAGGTCGCCCAGGGTGCGTCCGGTGAGCTTGGCGGCGTTGCGCAGGGCCGCCAGGGTGACGATGGCCGTGCCGTGCTGGTCGTCGTGGAAGATCGGGATGTCCACGCGCTCCTGGAGGCGGCGCTCGATCTCGAAGCACCGGGGTGCCGAGATGTCCTCCAGGTTGACCCCGCCGAAGGAGGGGGCGAGGCGGACCACGGTCTCGATGATCTCGTCCGTGTCCTTGGTGGCGAGCGCGATCGGGACCGCGTCGACGCCACCGAACTGCTTGAACAGGATGGCCTTGCCCTCCATCACGGGAAGGCTGGCCTCCGGCCCGATGTCACCGAGACCGAGCACGGCCGTACCGTCGGTGACGACGGCGACCACGTTCGACTTCCAGGTGTACTCGTGGACCAGGTCGGGCTGCTCGGCGATGGCGCTGCACACCTTCGCGACGCCGGGCGTGTAAGCGAGGGACAGGTCGTCCTTGTCGCGGACGGGGACGGTGGCCTGCACTGCCATCTTCCCGCCTCGGTGCAGCGCGAAGGCCGCATCGGGGTTGTTGTCCGTGACGCTGTCGCTGCGAGGATTGACGATCTCCGCTGCCACTTTGTTTGACCCCTTAAGTCTTTATCAGTTGAGGGTTGACCACTCCTGGTTGAGGGGTGGGCGGGCACCGCGTGCGAGGCTCCGGCTTCGGCAAGCGGTAGGCCCACTTCTCCCGGAGTGGGAGGTTCGTACGCGCGGGCGCGCCGCACGCGCGCCCTGAGCCCCGGATGAGGGGTGTAAGGATCTGTTCTACCCGAAGAACACTCGACCGGACGAGTCATTCCCACTGTGACTTTAAGGTGCTTGTCCGCTTTTGCCGAATGATCCTGGTAGTGCTGTCCGCCCCGCGAGACGAACCGTAAAAACTGACGCCCGAGGCATCTTTCGCCGGAGAAGTTACGGTGGGTAAGCCCCTTGTCCGCAGGCGCGTTGGGCATCTCGGGACACCCGTTATCCGATTTTGACCTGGCGGGCCGTCTGAATCGGCCAGTCCGAATGGCAAGATGCCGTAATCGCACGAGGTCGCGACACTCGAAGGTGCGTGCACGACCCGTTTACGGCCCGCTTCTGCTTCCCTGCCGGAGGATCCGATCATGATTGCAAGCACCACTCGCCGTTCGACCGCCGCCCGGTCCCGCATCGCCGCGGCCGGCGCCGTCGTGGCCGCCGGTGCCCTGCTCCTCACCGGCTGCGGCGACCAGACGGACAAGGCGTCGGGCGGGGACACCAAGGAGACCCCGAAGTCGAGCTCGGCCCCGCTGTTCTCCAAGCTCCCCAAGGCCATCCAGGACGCCGGCGTCATCAAGGTCGGCACGGACGCCACCTACGCGCCCATGGAGTTCAAGAAGGGCTCGGAGATCGTCGGCGTCGACCCCGACATCGCCGCCGCCCTCGGCAAGCAGCTCGGCGTCACCTTCAAGTTCGAGTCCGGCACCTTCGACGCCCTCATCGGCTCGCTGAACACCGGCCGCACCGACGTGGTCATGTCCTCCATGAGCGACACCAAGGCCCGCCAGGAGGGCCTGGACGACAAGGGCAACAAGACCGGTAACGGCGTCGACTTCGTCGACTACTTCACCGCCTCCACCGGCATCCTGGTCAAGAAGGGCAACCCGGAGGGCATCAAGTCCCTGGACGACCTGTGCGGCAAGAAGCTCGCCGTCCAGCGCGGCACCACCTACGAGCAGGCCGCCAAGGACCAGAGCGCCAAGTGCGAGAAGGACGGCAAGGGCAAGATCTCCATCGAGTCCTTCCCGACCGACGCCGAGGCCCAGACCCGCGTGAAGGCCGGCGGCGCCGTCGCCGACCTGAACGACTCCCCGGTCGCCGCCTACATCGCCCAGACCGCCAACAACGGCGCCGACTTCGAGGCCATCGCCAACCCCGGTGACGCCGGTCCGTTCGGCATCGCCGTCGACAAGAAGAACACCCAGCTGCGCGACGCCCTCGTCGCCGCCCTCGACGCGGCCATCGCCGACGGCAGCTACAAGGCCGCGCTGGACAAGTGGAACGCGGGCTCCGGCGCCGTGACCAAGGCCGCCGTCAACAGCGGCAAGTGACCGCGCCTACGCTCCACTGAAGGGCAGTCACTGTGACTGACAAGCTCGACAAGGTCCCGGGCCCGGCGGACACCCCGCCGGCCGGGTCCGTTCCCCCCGAAGAGATCAAGGCCATCCCGGTCCGGCACTACGGCCGCTGGGTCAGCGCCGTCGTCGCCATCGGCCTGTTCGTGGCCCTCGTGGTGGCCTTCTCCAACGGCAACGTCCGCTGGGCCACCGTCCCGGAGAAGCTGTTCGACCCCAGCATCCTGAGCGGTCTCGGGAACACCGTCATCATCAGCGTCGCGTCCATGGCCCTGGGCCTGGTGCTGGGCGTGGTCTTCGCGGTCATGCGGCTCTCGAAGAACCCGGTCACCAGCACCATCGCGTGGCTGTACATCTGGTTCTTCCGCGGGACCCCGGTCTACGTCCAGCTGCTGATCTGGTTCAACCTCGCCCTGATCTTCCCGATCCTGAACCTCGGGTTCTACAAGGACGAGATGACCCAGGTGATGACCCCGTTCCTCGCCGCGCTGCTCGGCCTCGGTCTCAACGAGGGCGCGTACATGGCGGAGATCGTCCGGGCGGGCATCCAGTCCGTCGACGAGGGTCAGACCGAGGCCTCGCACGCCCTGGGCATGAAGCAGACCCAGACCATGCGCCGGGTGGTCCTGCCCCAGGCCATGCGGGTGATCGTGCCCCCGACGGGCAACGAGTTCATCAACATGCTGAAGACCTCGTCCCTGGTCGTGGCCGTGCAGTACGCGGACCTCCTCCGCGCGGCCCAGGACATCGCCGCCACCTCCTTCGCGGTGATGGAGATGTTCTTCGTCGCCTCGATCTGGTACCTGGCGCTCACCAGCGTCTTCAGCGTCGGCCAGTACTACCTGGAGCGGCACTACGCCCGCGGCGCGCTGCGGTCCCTGCCGCCCACCCCGCTGCAGAAGATCAAGGCGAACCTGGCCTCCTTCTCCAACCGACCCTCGCAGGGGGCCTGATGTCCGCGCACGCCATGGTGAAGGCCGAGGGCGTCCACAAGTCCTACGGCGCCGCCCACATCCTCAAGGGCATCGACCTGGAGGTCGCCCCGCGTGAGGTGTTCTGCCTGATCGGCCCGTCCGGTTCCGGCAAGTCCACCTTCCTGCGGTGCATCAACCACCTGGAGAAGATCAACGCCGGTCGCCTGTACGTGGACGGCGAGCTGGTGGGCTACCGCCAGAAGGGCGACAAGCTCTACGAGCTGAAGGACTCCGAGGTCGCCGCCCAGCGCCGGGACATCGGGATGGTCTTCCAGCGCTTCAACCTCTTCCCGCACATGACGGCCATAGAGAACGTCATGGAGGCCCCGGTGCAGGTCAAGGGGGTCAGCAAGGCCGTGGCGCGGGAGCGCGCGATCAAGCTCCTCGACCGGGTCGGCCTCGGGGACAAGGGCGGGAACTACCCCTCCCAGCTCTCCGGCGGCCAGCAGCAGCGCGTGGCCATCGCCCGCGCGCTGGCCATGGAGCCGAAGCTGATGCTCTTCGACGAGCCCACCTCGGCCCTCGACCCGGAGCTGGTCGGCGACGTCCTCGACGTCATGCGCGACCTCGCCGAGTCCGGCATGACCATGGTCGTGGTCACCCACGAGATGGGCTTCGCCCGCGAGGTCGGCGACAACCTCGTCTTCATGGACGGCGGCGTCGTGGTCGAGTCCGGCCACCCGCGCGACGTCCTGACCAACCCGCAGCACGACCGCACCAAGGCGTTCCTCTCCAAGGTGCTGTGACGGCGGCAGGCTCCTCATGCCGGGAGGGCGGTACGGATCTCCGTACCGCCCTCCCGGCATGTCCGGGGCCCCGCGTCACCGGAACGGCCGAACCGCCGGCGCGGGTCGGGCGCGGTGGCGGGGGGCGCGCCGGACGGCGCGGCCCGTCGCGTCAGCGGATCGCCAGGACCAGGGCGTCCGAGGGGGAGCGCCAGACCGTGCGGGCCTCGGCGAAGCCGGCCGCCCGCAGGGCCTCCGCGTGCCAGACGTCCGAGGGGGTCTCGCCGTCGGCGTGCTCGCCGTAGATCTCGAAGCGGCGGGCGGTGGGGCCGGCCAGCACCGGGTCCTTCGCGGCCAGGTCCCACCACTCGGCCCAGTCCAGGGCCCCGGCCGCCTTGGCGCGGTCCATCACGGAGTGCCGGTGCGCCCGCTCGGCCGCGTTGATCAGCGGGGTGGCCTCGTCCTTCATGTGGTCGGCGTTCATGAACACCCCGCCCGGGCGGACCAGCCCGGCCAGCCGACCGTAGAGGGCGGCCAGGTCGGGGGTGAAGAGCCAGTGCAGGGCGGTGGCCGTCAGCACCGCGTCGTAGGACCGGTGCGGCAGGGCGGCGGCCCACTCCGGGTCCTTCAGGTCGGCGGTGACGAACTCGACCCGCGGGTCGTCCGCGAAGTAGCCCTCGGCGATGGTCAGCAGGGCCGGGTCCAGGTCCACCCCCGTACTGCGGGCGTCCGGGAACCGCCGGAGCACGCGGTCCGTGATACTTCCCGTACCGCAGGCGAGGTCGAGGATCCGGGGGGCCGGACCGGCCACGGCCTCCAGCATGTCCAGCATCACCCGGAACCGCTCCTCGCGGTCCGGCATGTACCACTCCTGCTGCCGGTCCCAGCTCTCCTGCCAGGCCCGCCAATCGGTTCCCGTCCGCTCCGCCGTTCCGCGCTCCGCCGTTTCCCGGTCCGTCATCGCCGAGCCCTCCGCCCGTAATACCCTCGAACCCATCTCACTGGTTACCCCGACCCTAGACCGCAGCCGTAAGGACTACAAGTGGAATTGGCCTCTTACTCGGACTACGCCGTGCGCCTGGTCAACACCGAGGAGCCGGCCCGCGGCAAGGACTCCCTGACCTCCGTCGAGGCCGTCCGCGCCCTCTTCGGCGAGGCCTCCCAGATGGCCCGCCGCGCCACCGACGCGGACCTCACCCGCTTCCGCGGCGTCCGCGGCCGGCTTCGGAGCGTCTTCGAGGCGGCGGACGGCGGGGACCACACCCTCGCCGTGGACCTCCTCAACTCCCTGCTGCTCGAATTCCCCGTCAGCCCGCAGATCTCCGGCCACGACTACCTCGACGAGGACGGCCGGCCCCGCTGGCACATGCACCTCGCCGACCACCCCTCCAACGCCACCGCCGGCTACGCGGCCATCGCCGCCATGGGGCTCGCCTTCCACCTCACCGAGCACGGCGCCGACCGGCTCGGCCTCTGCCAGGCCGGCCCCTGCCGCAACGCCTACCTCGACACCTCCACCAACCGCTCCCGCCGCTACTGCTCCGACCGCTGCGCCACCCGCGCCAACGTCGCCGCCTACCGGGCCCGCAAGCGCCTGGAGGCCGAGACGTCCGGCAGCAGCGGCCGCACCGAGGACAGCGCCCACGAGACCCGGGCCGCCGCCGACCGCTGACCCGCCGACCGGGGCCGCAACCGGACCCGCGCCACGGCCAGCACCAACTCCTCGGGAACCGTCCCGTAATCCGTGCTGTCACCCCCGGCGAAGGCGTTGTCCCCCAACACCCACCAGCCCCCCGGACGGCGCTCCACGGCCCGCTTCACCACCAGCAGGTCCTGTTGGAAAGGATGGCGCAGCACCACCACCTGGCCCGGCCGCACCCGCGCCCCGTAGCTGACCAGCAACCGGTCCCCGTCCACCAGGGTCGGCGCCATCGACGGACCGGACACCTCCGCCACCCCGTACCGCATTCCCGCCACGCCCCTTCCCGTCCTTCCTCCCGGATCCGCCCTCCCGGGCGCCCCGTACGATCCCGTCCCCGCCCGGCCGCGCCCTCGGACTTTCGTACCGATCGCATGGGGCGCCCGCGAAATCGGCTTTCTCACGGAGTAATCTCCCACCTGAGAAGACGATCACGAGGAGGACGAGCTCAATGCTTTCCCGCCTGTTTGCCCCCAAGGTCACGGTCAGCGCCCACTGCGACCTGCCCTGCGGCGTGTACGACCCCGCCCAGGCCCGCATCGAGGCCGAGTCGGTCAAGGCCGTGCAGGAGAAGTACCAGGCCAACGAGGACGCGGACTTCCGCGCCCGCGCGCTCATCATCAAGGAGCAGCGCGCCGAGATGGCCAAGCACCACGTCTCGGTGCTGTGGAGCGACTACTTCAAGGCCCCGCACTTCGAGAAGTACCCGCAGCTGCACCAGCTGGTCAACGACACCCTGAAGGCCCTCTCGGCCGCCAAGGCGTCCAACGACCCCAAGACGGGCGAGAAGGCGCTGGAGCTCATCGCCGAGATCGACCGCATCTTCTGGGAGACCAAGCAGGGCTGAGCCCCGCCCCCCTTCCGGGTGACGTACGAGGGGCCCGGCCGGAGCGATCCGGCCGGGCCCCTCGCGCGTCCCGGGGACGCCGGCAACGCCTACTCGTCGTCCTCGTCCTCGTCGTCCAGCCGGGCCAGCCAGGTGGCCAGCCGCTCCACCGGGACCTCGAAGTCCGGGTTCAGGTCGACGAAGGTGCGCAGCTGCTCGGCCAGCCACTCGAAGGTGACCTCCTCCTCGCCGCGCCGCTTCTCCAGTTCCTCGATGCCGCGATCGGTGAAGTACACACCCAGCTCCGTGCCGTTCAGGGGTTCTCTCGGTTCCCGGTCAGGATAGTCCGCCCGCCCCGGAGGCCCCGCGCCGCCGGTGCCGCTCCTCTCAGGGGGCCGCCAGGGCCGGGTGCGCGCGGTCCCAGGCGCGGCGCTCCCGGGCCAGCACCCGCCGGGCCGCCGCGTACTGCTCCCCGGGCGGCGGCAACGCGTCCAGGGCCCGCTCCGCCCGCGCCATGGCCGCCGTGAACACCCGGCCCGCCGCCGTCAGCCCCGGGTCCGCGGCCAGCCCCGGCAGGACCGCCGCCACCCGGGTGCGGTGCCGCGCGTGCTGGGTCCAGGCCCCGCGCGCCCCGTACAGGGCGGCCCGCTGCCAGTACCCGGCGAGCGCGAGCTGGGCGTACGCGCCCCGCAGCAGCCCCTCCAGCGGGCGCGGCTCCGGGTGCCAGGGGGCCCAGTGCCGGGCGGCCGGGCCCGCCGTGTGCAGGCTCACCACCGTGCCCAGCGCGGCCAGCTTCCCGTACTGCACCTCCCGCACCAGGGTGGCCGCCAGCGCGGGCGGGGCCTGCCCGCGGGCGAAGACCGCCCCCGGGGCCTCCGGCAGGGTGGCGCCCGGCTCGCCCGCGCCCCCAGCGAGCGGCACCAGACTGCGCAGCAGGCCCGCCGCCTCTTCGGCGCGGGCCGTGTCGTAGCGGCCCAGCAGGGTCAGGGCCCCGTTCCACTGGACGTCCCACCGCTTGTGGCCCCGCGGGGTCAGCCGGCGGGCCGCCGCCACGGCGGTCGGGCGTCCCGGCACCCGGTACGGATCCAGATCGTCCAGGACGGTGGCCCCGCCCGGTAACGGGTGCAGCGGCAGGGCCGCCGGGTCGGCCGGGTCCCAGCAGCCGGCGGAGAGCCGCTGCGGGCCGGGCCGGCCGGGCCGCAGGACCCCCAGCGTCGGCAGCACGATCCGCCCGTGCACCGGCTTCAGCACGGCCGTGAAGGCGATCCCCGCCCGCAGCGCGGCGGCCACCGCCACCCCGCCCAGGTGGCCCAGGTCCGGGGGTGGGCCCGCCGGGTCCCCGAGCCGGTGCAGGGTCTCCTCCGCCCAGACCCCCGTCGCCGGGTAGTCCAGCACCGCCGCCACCGCCTCCGGGGCCTGCCGCACCGCCTCGTCCAGCAGTGCCCGGTGCTCCGGGGCCGGGCCGCCGTCCGCCCCGCCGCGCACCGCCTCCCGCAGCACCCGGCGCAGCAGGTCGCGGCGGCGCTCCCGGCGGGCGGAGGTGAGCAGGGCGGTGCCCTCGGCGCTCGGTTCGGTCTCCCCGATGGTCCGGAGCAGCTCCTCCGACACCGGCGGCGCCGCCGGGGGTCCGGGCTGGCCCGTGGTGCCGCCGTGCCTCATGAGTGTCCTCCCGCCGCGGATCTCCGATCCCTGCCCGCCGGGTCCGGTCGGCTAACGGCGGAAAGCGGTCAACTCTGGTCCGGGGCAAGCCGGTTCGGACAGCGTGACGAGGCCCCCGAGCGCCGGCCGGTGGACCCCGGACGGCCGGAAGGCCCGGCCCCCCGAGGGGACCGGGCCTTCCGCGACGTTCCGGACGGGAACGGGCCTGCCGTTACGCGTCGAAGACCTCGGCGACCAGCTGGGCCTGCTCCGCCTGGTGGCGCTTGGCGGAACCGACCGCCGGGGAGGAGGAGTGCGGCCGCGAGATGCGGCGCAGACGCTCACCCGCCGGGATGTCGGCGCCGACCGCCAGGTCCAGGTGGTCGATCAGGTTGAGCGCGATGAACGGCCAGGCACCCTGGTTCGCCGGCTCCTCCTGCGCCCACAGGTACTTCTCGGCGTTCGGGTACTTGGCGATCTCGGCCTGGAGCTCGGCACCCGGCAGCGGGTACAGGCGCTCGATGCGGATGATCGCGGTGTCGGTGACCCCGCGCTTGACCCGCTCGGCCTCCAGGTCGTAGTAGACCTTGCCCGCGGTGAACACGACCTTGCGGACCGCGTTCGGGTCCACGGTCGAGTCGCCGATGACCGGGCGGAAGGCGCCGGAGGTGAACTCCTCCGCCTTCGAGGCCGCCGCCTTCAGACGCAGCATCGACTTCGGGGTGAAGACGACCAGCGGCTTGTGGTGCGGGTTGTGGACCTGCCAGCGCAGCAGGTGGAAGTAGTTCGACGGCAGCGTGGGCATGGCCACCGTCATGTTGTTCTGTGCGCAGAGCTGAAGGAACCGCTCCGGGCGGGCCGAGGAGTGGTCCGGGCCCTGGCCCTCGTAGCCGTGCGGCAGCAGCAGGGTGACGCCGGAGGTCTGGCCCCACTTCTGCTCGGCGGAGGAGATGAACTCGTCGACGACGGTCTGCGCGCCGTTGACGAAGTCACCGAACTGGGCCTCCCACAGCACCAGCGCCTCGGGACGGGCCAGGGAGTAGCCGTACTCGAAGCCCATCGCCGCGTACTCGGAGAGCAGCGAGTCGTAGACGTTGTAGCGGGCCTGGTCGTCCGACAGGTACAGCAGCGGGGTGTAGTCCTCGCCGGTCTCCCGGTCGATGAGGACCGCGTGGCGCTGACCGAAGGTGCCGCGGCGGGAGTCCTGACCGGACAGCCGGACCGGGGTGCCCTCCATCAGCAGCGAGCCGAAGGCCAGGGTCTCGCCCATGCCCCAGTCGATGGTGCCCTCGTCGATCATCGCCGCGCGGCGCTGCAGCTGCGGCAGCAGGCGCGGGTGGACGGTGACGCCCTCGGGGATGGTGACCTGGGACTCGGCGATCCGCTTGACGACGTCCTGGGAGATCGCGGTGTCCACCGCGACCGGGAAGTCGGGCTGCGGGGCCACGGCGGGCGCCGCGATCGCGGGCTGCGTGGCGGCCTCGCGGACCTCCGCGAATACCTTCTCCAGCTGGCCCTGGAAGTCCTGGAGCGCCTGCTCGGCCTCTTCCAGGGTGATGTCGCCGCGACCGATCAGGGACTCGGTGTACAGCTTGCGCACCGAGCGCTTCTTGTCGATCAGGTCGTACATCAGGGGCTGCGTGAAGGCCGGGTTGTCGGACTCGTTGTGCCCGCGGCGGCGGTAGCAGATGAGGTCGATGACCACGTCCTTGTTGAACGCCTGGCGGAACTCGAAGGCGAGCCGCGCGATGCGGACCACGGCCTCCGGGTCGTCACCGTTCACGTGGAAGATCGGCGCCTCGATCATGCGGGCCACGTCGGTCGCGTACATCGACGAACGCGAGGACTCCGGGGCGGCGGTGAAGCCGACCTGGTTGTTGATGACCACGTGCACGGTGCCGCCGGTGCGGTAGCCGCGCAGCTGCGACATGTTCAGCGTCTCGGCGACGACGCCCTGGCCCGCGAAGGCCGCGTCGCCGTGGAGCGCCACCGGCAGGACGGTGAAGTCCGTGCCGCCCTTGTTGATGATGTCCTGCTTGGCGCGGACCACGCCCTCCAGGACCGGGTCCACCGCCTCCAGGTGCGAGGGGTTCGCGACGAGCGAGACCTTGATCTGCTCGCCGTCCAGGCCCGTGAAGGTGCCCTCGGCGCCCAGGTGGTACTTGACGTCGCCGGAGCCGTGCATGGACTTCGGGTCGAGGTTGCCCTCGAACTCGCGGAAGATCTGCGCGTACGACTTGCCGACGATGTTCGCCAGGACGTTCAGGCGGCCGCGGTGGGCCATGCCGATCGCGACCTCTTCGAGGCGGGCCTCGGCGGCCGAGTCGATGACGGCGTCGAGCAGCGGGATGACGGACTCGCCGCCCTCCAGGGAGAACCGCTTCTGACCGACGTACTTCGTCTGCAGGAACGTCTCGAAGGCCTCGGCGGCGTTCAGCCGGCGCAGGATCCGCAGCTGCTCCTCGCGCTCAGGCTTGGAGTGCGGGCGCTCGATGCGGTCCTGGATCCAGCGGCGCTGCTTCGGGTCCTGGATGTGCATGAACTCGACGCCGGTGGTGCGGCAGTACGAGTCGCGCAGCACGCCGAGGATGTCGCGGAGCTTCATCATCGACTTGCCGGAGAAGCCGCCGACCGCGAACTCGCGCTCCAGGTCCCACAGGGTGAGCCCGTGCTCGGTGATGTCGAGGTCGGGGTGCTTGCGCTGCTTGTACTCCAGCGGGTCGGTGTCGGCCATGACGTGGCCGCGCACCCGGTAGGAGTGGATCAGCTCGAAGACCCGGGCGGCCTTGGTGACGTCATCGTCGTGCGAGGCGTCGATGTCCCGGAGCCAGCGGACCGGCTCGTACGGGATCCGCAGGGACTCGAAGACCTGGTCGTAGAAGCCGTCCTCGCCGAGGAGGAGGTTCGACACGATCCGCAGGAACTCGCCGGAGGCCGCGCCCTGGATGACCCGGTGGTCGTAGGTCGAGGTCAGGGTCATGACCTTGGAGATGCCCAGCTTGTTCAGGGTGTCCTGCGAGGTGCCCTGGAACTCGGCCGGGTAGTCCATGGAGCCGACGCCCATGATGACCGACTGTCCGGGCATCAGGCGGGGCACGGAGTGCACGGTGCCCAGGCCGCCCGGGTTCGTCAGGGAGACCGTGACGCCGGTGAAGTCGTCCATCGTCAGCTTGCCGACGCGGGCGCGGCGGACGATGTCCTCGTAGGCCTGCCAGAACTCGAAGAAGTTCAGGGTCTCGGCCTTCTTGATGCCCGCCACCACGAGCTGGCGGTCGCCGTTGGGCTTCACCAGGTCGATGGCCAGGCCGAAGTTGATGTGCTCCGGCTTGACCAGGGTGGGCTTGCCGTCCTTCTCCGCGAAGGAGTGGTTCATGGACGGCATGGCCTTGATCGCCTGCACCATCGCGAAGCCGATGAGGTGCGTGAAGGAGATCTTCCCGCCCCGGGCCCGCTTCAGGTGGTTGTTGATGACGATCCGGTTGTCGAACAGCAGCTTCACCGGGACGGCGCGGACGGACGTGGCCGTCGGCACCTCCAGCGAGGCGTTCATGTTCTTGGCGACCGCGGCGGCCGGGCCGCGCAGCGTCACGAACTCGGGGCCGGCCGGGGCCTCGGCGGCCGGCGCCGGAGCGGCGGCCTTCGGAGCGGCGGCGGGCGTGGCCTGAGGGGCGACCTGGGCCGGAGCGGCGGCCGGGGTCGGGGAGGTGACAGTCACAGCAGGGGCACCAGAGTGGGTGGCAGGAGCAGAGGCAGGTGCTGCAGCGGAGGGAGCGGCGGCGGGCGCTCCGGCGGGGGCGGTGCCCGGGCCGGCGGGCGTCTGCGGGGCCGGGGCCGTGGGGGCGGACTGTGCGGGACCGCCTTCCGTGGCCGCGGGATCCGGGGTCACCGCGGGCTTCTCGGACACGGCCGGGGCGGCCTGGCCGCCCGGCTTGTAGTCGGCGAAGAAGTCCCACCAGGCCCGGTCTACCGAGTTCGGGTCCTGGAGGTACTGCTGGTAGATCTCGTCGACGAGCCACTCATTCGCGCCGAACCCTGAGGCGGGGTTCTTCCCGCCCCCTGATCCGTTCGTGGTGGTCGGGTTACTGGGGGACTGTGGCGACACGGCGGCAACCGCCCTCTTCCGCTTCACAAGGTGATGGACAGCGGGGACAAAGGCTACGCCTCCCGGGCGCCGTCCTGCAGACCGGGCGGGACTTACGTCGTGCAAGTCACACCGAACGGCGGGTTTCGCCGAGCGGAATGGCGGGAAACAAGTGTGGTTTGCGTAGGGGTCACCCGGACTGCGCCCCTGTGGCTCGCACCCCTGACGGACCCCGCGCACACCTGGCCGAAGTCCTCGCTTCCTGAGTCGAACCCTACGTCAACCTGCGGACTTCCGGATTCCCGGAAGGGTGACGCGGATCAGACAGCCCCGAGCGGATTCGGCCACACGGATCTCGCCACCGTGCAGACCCACCGCCCAACGGGCGATCGCCAGGCCCAGACCGGTGCCCCCGTCGCCCCCCGCGGCGCTCCCGCGGTTGAAACGTTCGAACACCCGGTGCCGCTCGGCCTCCGGGATGCCGGGACCTTCGTCCAGTACCTCCAGGGCCAGTGACCCCTGGGCCTCGCCGCGCCGGGCCCGTACCGTGACGCGGCCGTGCTGCGGGCTGTGCCGGATCGCGTTGTCCACCAGATTGGCCACCACCTGGTGCAGCCGCTCGGCGTCCGCGTGCGCGGTCAGCCCCGGCGGGAACACGTCCAGGTGCAGGTGCACGTCCTTGCGGGTGTGCGCCCCCGAACCGGAGCTGAGCCCCGGCCGCCGGGCCGCGGCCAGCCCCGCCTCCTTCAGCACCCCCGACAGGTACGGCCACACCTCGAAGGTCCGGGTCCGCAGCGGCACCACGCCGTTGTCCACCCGGGACAGGTCCAGCAGGGTCTCGACGAGCCCGCCCAGCCGCTCGGTCTGCTTGAGCATGGTCCGCATGGTCTCCGGATCTGGCTCGGAGACCCCGTCGACCACGTTCTCCAGCACCGCGCGCAGCGCCGCGATCGGGGTGCGCAGCTCGTGCGACACGTTCGCGACCAGCTCCTTGCGGTGCCGGTCCACGGCCTCCAGGTCGTCCGCCATCAGGTTGATGGTCGCCGCCAGGTCGCCCAGCTCGTCCCGCCGGTCCGCGCCCACCACCCGCCGGGTGTAGTCCCCGTGCGAGATGGCCCGCGCCACCGTGGTCATCTCGTCCAGCGGGGCGGTCATGCTGTGCGCCACGAACTGGGTGATCAGCATCGAGGCGATCACCGAGAACACCGTGATGAACCGCAGCTCGGTGTCCGTGCGCAGGGCCACCAGCAGCAGCCCCGTGGTGATGAACACCGAGACCACCACGAGGGTGCCCAGCTTGGTCTTGATGGAGATGCCGAAGGGTCGCCCCCGACGCGCGCCGCCCCCGGACCGACCCCTGCGGGCCGACCCGTCCGGCCGCCCGGTGCCCGCCCGCCCGGTGCCCGGACCCCGGTTCACGGGGCGGGCGTCTCCAGCGCGTACCCCACGCCGTGGACGGTACGGATCCGCTCCGCCCCGATCTTCCGGCGCAGGGCCTTGATGTGGCTGTCCACGGTCCGGGTGCCGGAGGCGTCCGCCCAGTCCCACACCTCGGCGAGCAGCTGCTCCCGGGAGAGCACCGCCCGCGGGGTGCCGGCCAGGCAGACCAGCAGGTCGAACTCGGTCGGCGTGAGGTGCACGTCCTCGGCCTGCACCCGCACCCGGCGCTGGGCGTGGTCGATCTCCAGGTCCCCGAGCCGCAGGGTGCCGGCGCGCGGGGCGGTGGCGGCGAGCGCGGCCCGCTCCACGCGGCGCAGCAGCACGTGCACGCGGGCGGCGAGCTCGCGCATGGAGAAGGGCTTCGTCATGTAGTCGTCGGCGCCCACGCCGAGACCGACCAGCATGTCGGTCTCGTCGTCGCGGGCGGTGAGCATGAGGACGGGCAGCGGGCGGCGGGCCTGGACCCGACGGCAGACCTCCAGGCCGTCGAAGCCCGGCAGCATCACGTCGAGGACCATCAGGTCGGGCTGCCAGGTCTCGGCGGCCTCGACGGCGGCGGGGCCGTCCGCGGCCGTCTCGACCTGGAAGCCCTCGGCGCGCAGTCGCGCGGCGATGGCCCCGGCGATGGTCTGGTCGTCCTCGACCACGAGGACCCGGCGCTGGGCGCCGGGGGTCGCCGCGCCCGCGCCGTGGGTGTGTGTCTGCTCCATCGCCCCGCCCCTGGTTGCCGTACGTCCCTGCCCGCGCGGGACGAAGATCCCGCGTGTTGGGGAGCAGCGTAGAGGAGACCGGAGTGTGCGGCCATGCGGGTGGCGGCAGGTCCGGACGGCCCCGGGCAAGGGGACCTCTTGGGGCGGTACCCCGCTGAATCCGGCATTCCGGATCGTCCCGGGGAGGGCGCCCGCCCGGTGTCCGCGCGGGTCGGGGTCGGTGCGCGGACCCGCGCGCGGACCCGCGGGCGGCGGTTTCCGGCCACAGCTCAGAAGGGCGGCAGAGCGGCCAGGACCGCGCTCAGGGTGCGGGGCATCGACCCGTCCTGGGCGGCCACCTCCCTTCCGGCGTGGACGAAGGCGTAGGTGAAGGCGTCGGGCGACCGTCGCTCGAAGAGCACCCGGGGCAGGCGGGGGAATCCGGCCGCCGCGAGGGCCGAGCGCAGCCGGGCCAGCCCCTCGGCGGACAGCCGGCCCGAGCCGGTGCGCTTCCCGTGGTCCAGGCGCACGTACGAGCCGTCACCGGCCACCAGCACGCTCTTGTGCTCCCCACCGGTGAAACCACCGCTGCGGGTCACGGTCACGAGCTGCTGCTCGGCGGAGGTGGGGGCCGGGCCCGGGGCGGACGCGGGCGGGGGTGTGGTGGCGGGGGTCGGGAGCGTGCGTGTGGTGGAGGTGGGCGGGGGCGGGGCGGCCGTGGCGGTCGTGGGCACCGGGGGAGGGGTGCTCGCTTCCGTGGAGAGGGCGCACGCCGACAGGGCCAGGGCGGCGGCCGTGGTCAGGGCCGCCGCGGCCAGACCCAGCCGGCGGGCGGTCCGACCGTCCCCGCCCCGGGGCGTGCCCGGATCGGGGACGGCGTCGGAGGTCGGTGACCCGGGCGGTTCGTGGCCCTGCCGAGGGCTTCGCCGTGGCCTCTGCTGTGACATCTGCGTCTCCTCGCCCTGCGTCCGCGGGTGCCGGTATCCGTCGTCCGTCGCTGTGCCTGTGCCTGTGCCTGTGCCTGGGCCTGCGCGTCCGTCGCGTGCCCGTGCGCGTGTGCCCCGAACCGTGCCGTCGGTGCCCGTCCGGTGGCGGGGAGCGCGGGGCCGCCGTGCCGTGGATCCGGTCCGGTCGTTCGCACCGTGGACGCGGCCGGCGGCGGATCCGTTCCCCGGTCCGCCGCGCCCCGCCCGCCCCGGCGGTTCCCGGATGCCGCGTCCGCACCGTTCCCGCACCCTCCCGCGCCCCTCCGGAGGCCATCATCAGTCGGACCGCCGCCGCCCCCGTCCCCAGCCCCGACCCACGGCCCGCGCCCGGCACGGCCGCGGCGGCCGAGCCGGCCGCTGAGCCCGATCCCGCCGGTCGGGGTCGGGGGCGGGCGGGTGTCGGGGTGTGGGGTCCGGCGGTGCTCGCGGCCCTGGGGTCGGGTGTGTGGGGGATCACCCGGGGCGGCAGCATGTGGCGGGACGAATCCGTCACCTGGCAGGTGGCGCACCGGTCCTCCGCCGAGTTCTTCGGACTGCTCGCCCGGGTGGACGCCGTCCACGGCCTGCACTACCTGCTCGTGCGCGGGGTGCTCGCCCTCTGGGACGGCGGCCCGGTCGCGCTGCGGCTGCCCTCGGTCGCGGCCACGGCCCTCGCCGCCGCCGGGGTGGCCCTCCTGGGGCGCGAGCTGCACTCCCCGCGCGCGGGGCGCACCGCCGGACCGGTCTACGCCCTGCTCCCGCCGGTGCAGATGTACGCGCAGGAGGGCCGTTCGTACGCCCTGGTCGCGGCCGCCGTGGTGTGGGCCACCCTGCTGCTGGTCCGCGAGCGCTGGACCGGGTACGCGGTGGTGCTGGCGCTCGGCTGCTGGCTGCACGTGTTCGCCGGCCTCGCCCTGCTCGCGCACGGCTGCGCGGCGGCCCGGCGGCCCGGGTGGCGGCGGGCCGCCGCGGCCGTCTGCTGCCTGACCCTGCCGCTCGCCCTGCTCGGCGCCCGGCAGGCCGGGCAGCAGTTGGGCTGGCTGGGTCGTCCCGGCTGGACCGACTGGGCCGCGTACGCCACGGTCGCGACGGCCGGACTGCTCCTGGCCCGCCCGTCCCGCTCGGGGCGCGCGCCGGGGCCGGGCGGCGGATCGGGAGCGGGGGGCCTGGTCCGGGTGGCGCTCCCGCTGCTGCTCCTGCCGCCGGGGCTGCTGCTCCTCGTCTCCCTCGCGCACCCCTGGTACGTGGACCGGTACGTGCTCTACTCCCTGGCCGGCGCGGCCCTCCTCGTCGGGTCCCGGCCCTGGCGGTGGTGGGCCGCGCTCGTGGCGGTCGTGCTGCTCGTCCTGCCCTGGTCCTGGTGGCTGCGGACCCCGGCGGCCCGCAAGGACGACGTGTTCGCGGTGGCCCGGGCCGCCCGGGAGCTGTCCCGGCCCGGGGACGCCGTGCTCTTCCTCCCGGCCCGGCGCCGGGAATGGCTGCTGTCCTCCCCGGCGCTGTACGGGAGCCTCGACGACCTCGCGCTGGCCCGGACCCCGGCGGCCTCCCGCACCCTCCAGGGCACGGAGCTGGGCTCGGCCGAGATCCGGGCCGCGCTGCTGGCGGCCCCCCGGGTGCTGGCCCTCGCGGATCCGCCGGACCAGCCCCCGGACCCGTACCCGCGGGAGGCCGTCAAGCGGCAGGCCCTGGCCGCGCACTTCGACCGGTGCGCCGTCCGACCGGTCCACGGGGCCGTGGTCGTCCTCTGGGCCCGCCCGGGGACCTGCCCCTGAGGGGGCGTTCGCCCAGGGCGAAAGCGGAACGGGGAACACCATGCGGCGCAGATGCATTGAGTCGGCATAGCTCAACTTCACTGCCGGAGGGAAGATCATGGCTTCGACGTCCGTTTCGCTCACCCTGCCCGTCCTGCCGCTGGACGACGAGGTCGTGCTCCCCGGCATGGTCGTGCCGCTGGACCTCTCCGACCCCGAGGTACGCGCCGCGGTGGAGGCCGCCCAAGCCGCCCACGCCGGAGCCGAAGGCTCCGGGAAGCCCCGGGTGCTGCTCGTCCCACGCGTGGACGGCACCTACGCCGCCACCGGCGTGCTCGGCACCGTCGAGCAGGTCGGCCGACTCTCCGACGGGGACCCCGGCGCCCTGATCCGCGGCCGCGGCCGGGTCCGCATCGGCGCGGGCACCACCGGCCCCGGCGCCGCCCTGTGGGTCGAGGGCGAGACCGTCGCCGAGCAGGTCCCCGATCCTCTGCCGGGCTCCGTCGCCGAGCTGGTCAAGGAGTACAAGGCCCTCGCCACCAGCTGGCTGAAGAAGCGCGGCGCCTGGCAGGTCGTGGACCGGGTCCAGCAGATCGAGGACGTCTCCGCCCTCGCCGACAACTCGGGCTACTCGCCCTTCCTGACCACCGCCCAGAAGGTGGAGCTGCTGGAGACCGCCGACCCGGTCACCCGGCTCCGGCTGGCCGTGAAGCAGCTCGGCGACCACCTCGCCGAGGAGGACGTGGCCGAGTCCATCGCCAAGGACGTCCAGGAGGGCGTGGAGAAGCAGCAGCGCGAGTTCCTGCTGCGCCGCCAGCTCGACGCCGTCCGCAAGGAACTCCGCGAGCTGAACGGCGACGCCGAGGGCGAGGAGTCCGACGACTACCGCGCCCGCGTCGAGGCCGCCGACCTCCCGGAGAAGGTCCGCGAGGCCGCCCTCAAGGAGGTCGAGAAGCTGGAGCGTTCCAGCGACCAGAGCCCCGAGGGCTCCTGGATCCGCACCTGGCTCGACACCGTCCTGGAACTGCCGTGGAACGAGCGCACCGAGGACGCCTACGACATCCGCGGCGCCCGCGCGGTCCTGGACGCCGAACACGCCGGCCTGGAGGACGTGAAGGACCGCATCACCGAGTACCTCGCGGTCCGCAAGCGCCGCAGCGACCGCGGCATGGGCCTCGTCGGCGGCCGCCGCGGCGGGGCCGTCCTCGCCCTGGTCGGCCCGCCCGGCGTCGGCAAGACCTCCCTCGGCGAATCCGTGGCCCACGCCATGGGCCGCAGCTTCGTCCGGGTCGCCCTCGGCGGCGTCCGCGACGAGGCCGAGATCCGCGGCCACCGCCGCACCTACGTCGGCGCCCTGCCCGGCCGGATCGTCCGGGCCATCAAGGAGGCGGGCACCATGAACCCGGTCGTCCTCCTCGACGAGATCGACAAGGTCGGCTCCGACTTCCGCGGCGACCCGGCCGCGGCCCTCCTCGAAGTCCTCGACCCGGCCCAGAACCACACCTTCCGCGACCACTACCTGGAGGTCGAGCTCGACCTCAGCGACGTGGTCTTCCTCGCCACCGCCAACGTCCTCGAAGCCATCCCCGAGGCCCTCGCCGACCGCATGGAGCTGGTCCGCCTCGACGGCTACACCGAGGACGAGAAGGTCGTCATCGCCCGCGACCACCTGCTGCCCCGGCAGCTGGAGCGGGCCGGACTCGCCGCCGACGAGGTCGTCCTCGCGGAGGACGCCCTCCGCAAGCTCGCCGGCGAGTACACCCGCGAGGCGGGCGTGCGCACGCTGGAGCGGGCCCTGGCCCGGGTGCTGCGCAAGGTGGCCTCCGAGCACGAGCTCGGCCGCCGCGACCTGCCCTTCACCATCACCGCGGAGGAGCTCCGCGGGCTGATCGGACGGCCCCACCACGTACCGGAGTCCGCCCAGGACCCCGCGGAGCGGCGCACCGCGGTGCCCGGCGTCGCCACCGGTCTCGCCGTCACCGGGGCGGGCGGGGACGTGCTCTTCGTGGAGGCCTCCCTCGCCGACCCGGAGACCGGCGCGGCCGGCCTGACCCTGACCGGCCAGCTCGGCGACGTCATGCAGGAATCCGCCCGGATCGCCCTCAGCTTCCTGCGCTCCCACGGCGCCGAGCTGGAGCTCCCGGTGGGCGACCTGCGCGACCGCGGCGTCCACATCCACTTCCCCGCGGGCGCCGTGCCCAAGGACGGACCCAGCGCGGGCATCACCATGACCACCGCCCTCGCCTCGCTGCTCTCCGGACGGCCGGTCCGCACGGACGTGGCCATGACCGGCGAGGTCTCCCTCACCGGCCGGGTCCTGCCCATCGGCGGGGTCAAGCAGAAGCTGCTCGCCGCCCACCGGGCCGGGATCACCACCGTGATCATCCCCAAGCGGAACGAGGCCGACCTGGACGACGTACCCGCCGAGGTGCTGGAGAAGCTGGAGGTGCACCCCGTGCACGACGTCCGGCAGGTGCTGGAGCTCGCCCTCCGGCCCGCGGCGGCGGCCGCTCCGGTCGCGGACCCCGCCGAGCCGGTGGCCGCCCGGGCCGCCTGACCGAAGGCTCCGGCCGGCGACCCCGGCCGGAGCCCCCGACCACCCGGGTCTCCCCTTTCCCGGGTGCCGCCGGGTGCGCCGCCCGGTCCGGCCCCGTCGAGGGCCGGACCGGGCGGCGCGCCGGTGCGTACGCGCTGCGAAATACTGGTGCCCCGACCGGCCGCGACGGCGCGGTGGCACCACCGATGGGAGCGGACGTGCAGGGCAGTGAGGACCAGGGGGGCCGCCCGGGCGGGCAGCACCCCGGGGCGGGCGAGCAGGAATTCCTCGCCCTGGAGCGCGAACTGTCCGTGTTCCTCCGGCGGGCCCGCGCCTCCTCGGGCGAGATGGCCCGAGAGCTGCACCCCGAGCTGGAGCCGGCCGCCTACGGGCTGCTGGTGCGGCTGGAGGAGGCGGGCCGACAGCGGGCCACCGACCTCGCCGCCTACTTCGGGGTCGGCAAGGCCACCATGAGCCGGCAGCTGCGGGCCCTGGAGGAGCTGGGCCTGCTGGCCCGCGAGCCCGATCCGGCCGACGGCCGGGCCTTCCTCGTGGGGCTGACCGCCTCCGGGCGGGAACGGTTCCTGAGCGTGCGGGACGCGAGGCGGGTGCAGTACATGCGCAAGCTCGCCGACTGGGACCGGGGCGAGGTGGCGGAGCTGGCGCGGCTGCTCCACCAGCTGAACGGGGGCGTGGACCACGGGTGACTCCGGCGGGGCCGGAGTGGGCTCGGCCGTGCGGGACGGCGCCGGCCCGGCCGTCGTGCCCCCACCCCTCCCGGGCGGTCACAGCTCGGCGTACGCCGCTGTCGCGTCGTCGTGTCGCTTTCCGCGCGGGACCGGCCCCGCCGATTCCAGGACGCGGACCCGGTCGATCAGGCCGTGGGGGCCCTCCTTGGCCAGGACCCGGAGGCAGTCCGCCCAGTCGCCCTCGCCGAAGGTGTCCGTCCACCGGCTCGCCCCGTCCGTGAGGGCGGCGAGGGCCGTCACCCGGTCCCGGGGGGTCGAGCCCGTCACGGCCCGGTCGGCGACGCAGGGGTCCGCGGCCGCCGTGAAGAACCCGAAGGGCTCGTCGGCGGCGTTCCGCAGGGCGTCCGTTGCGGCCGTCGAACGCAGCACCTCGCGGGGCACGCGGTCCAGGCGGTCGTCCAGGACGGCCCGTACCCCGCCCTCGGGATCCCCCAGGAGGAGCACCGAGTCCGACAGCACGAGGTGCTCCACCCGCTCGGCGTCCCAGCGCGCGAGGACCACCGTCGCCTGCGGAGTCCGAACGTGAGAAAGGTCACACGTGTGCCGGTGTTCGTCGGCCGTGGTGCCGATGGCCATCGCCAGCACCTGCGCAAGTGTCATGTCCCGCCGCGAAGCGGACAGTTCGGTCAGCCGTCCGCCCAGGCGGGAGGTGAACCAGGGGACTCCGTGGACGCAGCCGTCGGGGCCGGCGGGCGGGGTCACCCCGTCCAGGACGGTCAACACTCCGCCCAGGCCCGAGGCCGGTGCCACCGCTGACGCCCAGTCCTCATTGGGGCGTTGTGGGTCCCCGGGGAGGGAGCAGAGCTCGATGCGCATGCCGCCAGTCTGCCCGGCTTGCCCCGGTGTGGGGGCGGCGCGGGCCCGCATGGCCGAAACAGGTCCATACCAATGGCCGGAGAGGGGTGGGAACCGGCCGAAGTGGCCTGAGGGAGCCGGAAAGAGCCGGAAGGGGCGGGTCCGGACAGCTGTGGGCGGGCATCCTGCCAAAGCCCGGCGCGATGTTTCAACCGCCCGTCCACGGCCGGGCCGCGGAGCACCCCGGGCCGAGTTGATCGCCAACTCACACCTGATGTTCACTCGTTCGAGTGGCCGGGCCGGCGATGCACGCCTGTCTCCCAAACACACTTGGAATGGTCTGAAGCGGTACGAGGGGGCAGGGGCGTTTACTTGTTGACCGGCCGTCACCTCGGCCAGGGGGTCCCGCCGGGCGAAGCCCGCGCGGAAGCAGACGAGTACACGTACAGGATTGCGAGCACCGGTGCAGAACAAGCGGTCTCGGCGGAACGGCAGCGACGCGGCGAAAGCCGAACGCTCCGGAGGCACCGCGGGCAACGGCAACGGGGCTGAAGGCCGCGCCGACGGCCGTTCCGTGCGCGTGCGCACCCGCCTGGTCCTCGGCGTCGCCGCCGTCGGCCTCACGGTCCTCGGAGCGGGCGCGCCCGCCCTCGTCGACGCCTCGGCGGAACTGAACGAGTCGCAGCGGCTCGTCACCCTCTCCGAACACACCCGCCAGACCCTCGCGCTCGTGCACGCGCTCTCCGACGAACGCGACGCCGTCGTCGAGTTCGTCGCCGACGGCCGCGAGAGCGCCGGCAAGGCCGCCGTCCAGGAGCGCACCGCCCGCGTCGACCAGCGCCTCGCCGAGGCCGCCGCCGGCGCCGACGAAGAGGCCGGCCGCGCCCTGGCCCGCGTGCCCGCCGTCCGCCAGGCCGCCATCAGCGGCAAGGAGAACGCGCTCGCCGCCCACCAGGACTACTCCGAGCTCATCGGCGGGCTCCTCGCCCCCTCCGACGAACTCGCCGAGCGCACCCCGCCGCGCGCCGAGGAGGCCCTCGCCGCCGCCCGCGCCCTGGCCCCGCTCGCCCAGGCCGTCGACCAGTCCTCCGCCACCCGCGGACTGCTCCTCGCCGCCCTCTCCGTGCCCGAGGGCGCCGAACCGGAGCGGGTCTACGACCCCACCACCGGCCGATACGAGGACCCCGAGCCCAGCGCCGAGGACAAGACCCGCGACGAGCTCTCCGCCGCCGCCCAGCGCGCCCGGGTCCGCGAACAGGCCGCCCTCGACGCCTTCGCCCGCGCCGCCTCGCCCGAGGTGCGCCAGGTGCTGGCCGCCACCGTCACCGGCCCCGAGGTCAAGGCCGCCGAGGGCTTCCTCGGCCGGCTCACCGACCAGCCCTCCCTCAGCACCGAGGACCGCGACCTCGACGCCAAGGCCGTGGACGCCGCCCTCACCGCGCGCACCGACCGCATGCGCACCGTGGAGTCCACCCTCGCCGCCGAACGCGCCACCGCCCTGGCCACCCTCCGCGACGAGGACGTCACCTCCCTGGAAGTCCTCGCCGGACTCGTCGGGCTGCTCTTCCTCATCGCCGTCGGCGTCTCCACCGGCGTGGCCCGCACCCTGACCCGGCCGCTGTCCGTGCTCAAGCGCGGTGCCGAACGGCTCGCCTCCCCGGAGGGCTCCTCCGACCCGGTCCGCTTCATCGGCCGCAACGACGAGTTCGCCGCCGTGGTCCGCTCCCTCAACGCCATGCACGCCCGGCACGAGGCCCAGTCCACCGCCCTGCACACCCGCATCGCCGGACTCGACGGGGACCGCCGCCGCCTCATCGACCGCAACGACACCCTCAGCGCCGCCAAGACCGCCCTGGACCGGGAACTGGCCGAGCTGCGCGCCCACCTGGACGACTACCGCCGCGTCCTCTCCACCGCCTCCCTCTCCCTCTCGCTGCGCACCCTCGGCCTCGTCGAGCGGCAGCTCGCGGTGATCGAGCAGATGGAGGCCAAGGAGCAGGACCCGGACCGGCTCGCCACCCTCTTCAAGGTCGACCACCTCGCCACGGTCATGCGCCGCCACAACGAGAACCTCCTCGTCCTCGCGGGCCAGGAACACACCCACGGCCACCCCGGCCCGGTGCCCCTCGTGGACGTGATGCGCGCCGCCGTCAGCGAGATCGAACGCTACGAGCGGGTCGACCTCCGGAACCTGCCCCCCTTCGCCCAGGTCGCCGGACACGCCGCGGACGACGTCTCCCACGTGGTCGCCGAACTCCTGGAGAACGCCACCACCTTCTCCCCGCCGGACGTCAAGGTGCGGGTCTCCGCCTGGCTGCTGGACGAGGGCGACGTCGTGGTCTCCGTACAGGACCAGGGCATCGGGGTCACCGAGGACCGGCTCGCCGCCCTCAACTCCCGGCTGTCCGACCCCGAGGCGTACGAGCACGAGGACCCCTCCGAGCACGGACCCGGCCTCGGCCTGTACGTGGCCGGACGCCTCGCCGGCCGGCACGGGGTCACCGCCGAGCTCCAGGCCCGCCGCGACGGCGGCCTCGAAGCCCTCGTGGTCATCCCCGTCGGCCTGCTGCCCACGGCCCCCGTCACCCCCGAGCACCGCGCCGCCGCCCCCGGGGCCCCCGCCCTGCACCTGCCGGGCGCCGTCGCCGAGGCGAACTCCAACCACCTGCCGCCCCGGCACCGCCCCGACCCGGTGATCGCCCTCGCGGAGGAAGCCTTCGAGGCCGCCGCCGACGAGGCCGCCGCGACCGCGGCGGGGACCGCCCCGGCCGAGGCCACCGCCCCTGCGGAGCAGGCGCCCGCCGAGACCCACCCGGTCGTGCCCGCGCAGCAGGTGCCCGCCCCCGCGCACCCGGTCGAGGAGGCCCCGCGGCCCGTCGCGGAGCCCGCCCCCGAGCCGGACCCGACGGCCGCCGCCGAGCCGGTCGAGCAGGCCGAGCCGGTCGGTCACGCCCGCCCCGAGCCCGCCGAGCAGCTGCCCCCGGCCGACCAGGTCTTCCGGGCCGTGCCGTCCGAGGCCCCCGACACCCCCGCCCACGGCTTCGCCGCGGACGGCCCCGCCGCCCCGCACCCCGCCCCGGAGCCCGCCGAGCCGGCGGTCACCCGCCGCCAGGTCTTCGACGTGGAGCCGCCCGCGGGCGAGGAGTACCGACTGCCGCCCGAGGCCCAGGTGTTCCGGGTCCCGGCGCCCGAGCCCGAACCCTCCCCGGCCACCGACCCCGCCCCCGAGGAGCCCGTCGCCCACGCGCAGGCCCCCGAGCCCGGCGACGCCCCGGCCCCGGAGCGGACCCCCGCCGAAGAGGCCCCCGCCGACCCCGACGCCTGGCTGCTGGCCGCCCCGCTGCCCCGTCAGGCCGACGGCGGGCCCCGGCACGCCGACCACGACCACCCCGGTGGCGCCCCGCGGAACCCCGCGGACCCCGCCACCGCCGCCCCGCAGCCCGGGGCGACGCCGGAGCAGGCCCTCCCCGGAGGACCCGCCCCGCAGCCCCCGACGGCACCGCGGCCCCACGCGGCGTCCCCCGCGGAGGGACCGGACCGGACCGCTCCGGAACCGCCCGCGGCCGAGGGCCCGTACCGGCTCACCGACAAGGGACTGCCCAAGCGCACCCCCCGCGTCGTGGAGCCCGCTCCCACCACCGAGCGAAAGACCGCTCCGCGTGTTGACGCCGAGGAACTGCGGCGCCGACTCGGGGGGTTCTACCAGGGGGCCCGCGACGGCCGGCGGGTGGTCGACGCCGAACTCGCCGAGCGGGCGAAGGACGAGGGGGACACCGTCGAGGAGGCACGCACGTGACCGCGCCCAGTACGTACGGACTGAGCACGCAGGCCCGCAATCTTCAGTGGCTGCTGACCGACCTGGTCGAGGAGGTGCCAGGACTCATCTCGGTGGCCGTCGTGTCCTCCGACGGGCTGCTCCTGCTCTCCTCCGACCCGGGACTCGCCGACGCCCCGAAGAAGGAGAGCAGAGGACCCCGCGGAGCCTCCGCGGACCTGGCCACCATCGTCTCCGGGCTCGGCAGCCTGACCCACGGCGCCGCCCAGCTCATGGAGGCGGGCGGGGTGAAGCAGACCATGGTGTCCATGGAGCACGGCAGCGTGTTCGTGATGTCCATCAGCGACGGCTCCCTGCTCGGCGTGCACGCCACCCCGGACTGCGACATGAGCGTCGTGGCCTACCACATGGCCCTGTTCGTCGGCCGGGCCGGCCACGTCCTCACCCCCGAAGTCCGCAGCGAACTCCGCCAGTCGATGGAGAGAACAGCGTGAGCGGCCGGCTGCCGATACGCGGAGCCGACCGCCGCCCCGCCCGCGTCCGCCCGTACTCCCTCACGGGCGGCCGCACCCGCTTCGGGCACCTCCTGCTCGTCGAGACCTTCGTGGCCACCCTCGACCCCGGGGCGGACGCCCCGCTGCGGATGCCCGAAATGCGGGCCATCGTCGAGGTCTGCCGCCGCATGCGCACGGTCGCGGAGATATCCGCCCTGCTCAAGCTGCCGCTCGGAGTGGTCCGGGTGCTGCTCAGCGACCTCGCCGACCAAGGAAGGATCCGCGTCTACGGCACCGGTCACGGCAGCGGCCGGCCCGAGCGCGCACTGCTCGAAAGGGTACTCAGTGGGCTCCGCCGTCTCTGAACCGCTTCCGGACCTCGCCGGACTCGACACCGAAGTGGGCGTACAGCCCTGGCAGTACGACCGCTCCCGCGCACCGATCGCCGTCAAGGTGCTCGTCGCGGGCGGGTTCGGCGTCGGCAAGTCCACCTTCGTCGAATGCCTCTCCGAGATCACCCCGCTGCGCACCGAAGCGGTGATGACCGAGGCCGGCGCCGGCACCGACGACCTCAGCGCCACCCCCGAGAAGAACACCACCACCGTCGCCATGGACTTCGGCCGGATCACGCTGGACGACGACCTCGTCCTGTACGTGTACGGCACCCCCGGGCAGGAGCGGTTCTGGTTCATGTGGGACGACCTGGTGCGCGGGGCCGTCGGCGGGGTGGTCCTCGCCGACACCCGCAGGCTCCCCGACTGCTTCCCCGCCCTCGACTACTTCGAGAGCTGCGGGCTGCCCTACGTGGTCGCCGTGAACCACTTCGACGGCTCCCGCTCCTACGCGCCCGACGACGTCCGCGAGGCCATCAGCGTGCCGCCCGGCGTCCCCGTCGTGATCATGGACGCCCGCCGCCGGGCCACCGTGATCGAGTCCCTCCTCACCCTGGTCGGCCACGCCCTCGACCAGACCCCGGAGTAGCTCACCCCACCCCACCCCCCCCGCCGCAGCACCCCCTTCCCCACCCCCGTCCGGATCCGGAGACACGAACATGCGGAAGATACTCGTCGTCGGAGCGGGCCAGTCCGGCCTGCAGCTCGCCCTCGGACTCCAGTCCAAGGGGTACGAGGTCACCCTCATGTCCAACCGGACCGCGGACGAGATCCGCGGCGGCAGGGTCATGTCCACCCAGTGCATGTTCGACACGGCCCTGCGCCACGAGCGCGACCTCGGCCTGAACTTCTGGGAGGGCCAGGCCCCGAAGATCGAGGGCCTCGGGGTGTCCGTCGCCGCCCCCGACGCCGGTCGCGCCGTGAACTGGCTCGGCCGCCTCAAGGGCTTCGCCCAGTCCGTGGACCAGCGGGTCAAGATGGCGGGCTGGCTGGACACCTTCGCCCAGCGCGGCGGGCAGCTCGTCATCCACGGCGCGGCCGTCTCCGACCTCGACTTCTTCTCCCGCACCTACGACCTGGTGCTCGTCGCCGCGGGCAAGGGCGAGCTGGTCCAGCTGTTCGGCCGCAACGCCGCCCGCTCCCCGCACGAGGTCCCGCAGCGCGCCCTCGCCGTCAGCTACGTGCACGGCCTCGGGCCCCGCCCCGAGCACGCGGACACCGAGGCGGTCCGCTGCAACCTCGTCCCCGGCGTCGGCGAACTGTTCGTGATGCCCACCCTCACCACCTCCGGTCGCGCCGACATCCTCTTCTGGGAGGGCGTCCCCGGCGGCCCCCTCGACGTCTTCCAGGGCATCAAGGACCCCGCCGAACACCTGTCGGTCACCCTGGAGCTGATGGAGAAGTTCACGCCCTGGGAGTACGCCCGCGCCACCAAGGTCGAACTGACCGACGCGGGCGGCACCCTCGCCGGGCGCTACCCGCCGGTGGTCCGGAACCCCGTCGGCCGGCTGCCCGGCGGCGGGCTGGTCCTCGGCGTCGCCGACGTGGTCGTGGCCAACGACCCCATCACCGGTCAGGGATCCAACTCCGCGTCCAAGTGCGCCGCCTCCTACCTCTCCTCGATCCTCCGGCACGGCGACCGGCCCTTCGACGAGGCGTGGATGAAGGCCACCTTCGACACCTACTGGTTCACCAGCGGCCGCGCCACCACCCAGTGGACCAACGCCATGCTCGGCGTCCCCCCGGAGCACGTGCTGAACCTCATCGGTGCCGCCGGCGGACTCCAGCCCGTGGCAGACCGGTTCGCCAACGGCTTCGACAACCCCTCCGACTTCGACGGGTACTTCTACGACCCGGAGGAGACCGCCGAGTACCTGGCCGAGGCCACGGCCGCGGTGGCCGCCGCCGCGACCGTGCCCGCCGCCCGCGGCGCCGCCGAGGACGCCCCCCGGACCCCCGGGGCCGAGGGCGCCCCTCAGGCCGAGGGCGCCGACTCCGCCGAATAGCCGGTGTCGTCCCCCGCCGCCGCTCCGCCCGGGAGCTCCGGCGGGGTGTACGCGCCCTCCGGCAGCGGCACCCCGGCCGGGTCCGGTCGTACCGCGCCCAGCAGCGGGTTCGCCGCCAGCGGGGACACCTTCACCCGGGCGCCCGGCCGCGGGGCCTGCACCACCTTGCCGTCGCCCAGGTAGATCGCCACGTGCGTGGCCTTCGGGAAGTACACCACCAGGTCCCCGGGCCGCAGCCGGTCCAGGGGCACCCGCGGCAGCCGGGCCCACTGCTCCTGGCTGGTACGGGGGATGCTCCGGCCGGCGTGCGCCCAGGCCCGCGAGGTCAGCCCCGAGCAGTCGAAGGAGCCGGGCCCCTCGGCCCCCCACACGTACGGCTTGCCGATCTGACGGGTCGCGAACTCCACGGCCGAGCCGCCCGCCGCGCTCGGCGTGCGGGCCGCAGCCTCGGCGGGGGAGCCCAGCCGTCCGGAGTCCACCAGGCGCCGCTGGGCCCCGGCCTCCTCGGTGCGCTCCCGCTCGGCGAGCCGGGAGATCTGCTCCTCCGACAGCGAGGCCAGCAGCCGCTGCACCTCGCCGAGCTGGGCCGCGACCGCGTCCCGCTGTTCCTTCTGCCGGGCCGCCAGCACCTGCTGGGTGTCCAGGGCCTTGCGGGCCTCGCCGGCCAGCCGGGCCGCCTGCTGCTCGGCCCCCGCCAGCCGGGCCAGCACCGCGGCCCGGTGCCGGGTCTCCCGTACGGCCAGCCTGCGCTGTTCCAGGGCCCGCTCGGGGGTGCCCGACAGCAGCATCCGGGCGTAGGGGGAGATGCCGTCGGCCCCCTGGTACTGGCTGCGGGCGAGCCGCCCGGCCTGGGCGCGGGCCGCTGCCAGGGAGTTCCGGGCCTGTCCGAGGCCGTCGCCGAGGCGCCGCTCCTCGGTCTCCCGGGCCCGGAGGGCCGCGGCCGTGCCGTTGTACGCCTCGGTGGCCTCCTCGGCCCGCTGGTAGAGGCCCCGGAGCCGGGTCAGCAGGGCGGCCACCTCCTGCCCGGAGCCCGAGCCCGATCCGGCGACCGGACCGGAGGCGGTGCCGGTGGTGGCGTCGCTCGTGCCGGTACCCGTGCCCGTACCCGCTTCGGTGTCCGTCCCGGTGTCCGTTCCCGTGCCCGTAGCGAGGCCCGCGGCGCCGGCGTCCGCGGAGTCCGGGCCCGGGCTGAGCGGGGCGGTGTCCGGTGCGGTGGGGCCCACCGGCGGGTCCAGGGGGTCGGCTCCCGCCGGCCAGGGACAGGCCGTGGCCAGGGCGGCGGCGGCCGTCACGGCCACACAGGCACCGCGCAGAAGTCTTCGTGACATGGGATCACCTCCGAGGGAGGGATCGTGCCATGCCGTTCAACACGAAATCGTACGAATCGCCCGGCCGGGGGCGCCGTTCACCCCGCCTCACCCGTCCGGCGGGCGCCGCGGCCGCGGCATTGCGCGGTGGGGCGTCCGCCGGACGGCCGGCGAGCTCCGCCGGGCCGGGGGGCCGGGGGTGCGGATCGTGGGTCGTGCGCGTCAGTCCCGGGGCCGGTCCTCCGGGGCCGGTTCCGGCTTCGACCAGGGCCAGCGGGGCCGGGGACGCCGGCCCGAGGGCTCGTGGACGTACTTCCAGCCCTTCTGCAGGCCCAGCCGCTTGGAGTACCCGGCGGGCACCCGCTTGTAGAGCAGGACCGTGGGCGGCCCGCCGTCCCGGTCCGGCACCGGGATCTCGTAGTACGCGGGAGGGTGCCCGGTCGGGCCGAGCAGGATCGGCAGCACCCGGCCGTCCATCGGTCCGCCCTCGAAGGGGGTGTTCTGGCTCTTCACCCTGCCTAGAGTAGGTGGGCCGCCGTCTCGACCACCGGGATCACCCGGCGGGCCAGCACGCCCGCGGGCCCCTCCGCCGCCTCCAGGGCCAAGGCGGCCCGGGCCGCGGCGGCCGTCTGCGGGTCGGTGGCGGCGGTGGCCGTGAGCAGGGCGATGAAGTGGTCCACGAGCCAGTCCCGCAGTTCCGCCACCGGCGGCTGCTTGCCCTCGTCCAGCCAGATGAGGGAGGCCGCTTCCACGGCCGTGATCCAGGTGCGGACCATCATCCGCAGCCGGGGGCCGGGCCGTTCCACCGCCAGGTGCACGAGGATCTGCTCGGCCGCCGCCCGCCGGATCCCGTCCACGGTGGCCGTGGTCCGCGAGGTCTCCACCACGCTGCCGCCCTGGAGCAGCGCGCTGAACCCGGCGTCGTGCCCGTCCACGAAGGCCAGGTACCGGTCGAGGGCGCGGGTCAGCCGCAGGGTCAGCGGGCCGGTCTGCGCCTCGGCGAAGCAGAGGGTGAGTTCCTCGGCCGCCGAGCGCAGGGCCGCCTCGTACAGCTGCTGCTTGCCGCCCGGGAAGTAGCGGTAGACCAGCGGCCGGGAGACCCCGGCCGCCTCCGCCACGTCGTCGAGGGAGACCTCCTCCGGCGCCCGGTGCGCGAAGAGCTGGAGGGCCGCTTCGAGGAGCTGGCCGCGCCGCTCCTCCACGCTCAGCCGGCGGTACGCGGGCGTCGTCGGCGTGGTCCGGGTCATGTCCGCAGGGTAACCGGCGCCCGGAGCGCCGCAGTAGCGGTCAGGCCAGCAGGCCCGAACGCTGCCACAGCTTCCGGCCGACCCCGCGGAGCACGCCGATGTCGTCGAGGAAGTCGGTGAGCCGCTTGGCGCCGGTCTGCATCACCTCGCGGCGGTGCCCGCTCGCCTTCACCTGGGCCACCGCCTCCCGGCGGTCCAGGCCGACGTTCTCGTACACGGCCGGGTTGACGAAGGCCACCGAGAAGACCCGGGCCGCCTCGCCGCAGCTGATCCGGGTCAGTTCCTGCTCCCAGCGCGGGGCGGTCACCATCTGGCGGCGCAGCTCCTCGCGGGCGTAGCGGACGTGCCGGGCCTCCTCGATCACGTGGATCTTGGTGACCCCGCGGACCAGCGGCTGGATCCGCTCGTCCGGGAAGGTCAGTCGCTGCATCCAGTCCAGGACCTCCTCGCCGAGCAGGGTGCAGGCGAAGGAGCCGGGGGTGGTGGAGATGGTCTTGAGGACGCGGCCGAGGTTGTGGTTGAGCTTCGAGACCGGGTAGGCGGGCGCCCCGTGGGTCTGGATCATCCGCGCGAACATCATCGAGTGCCGGCACTCGTCGGCGATCTCGGTGAGGGCGTAGCGGACGTGCATGCTGGTCAGCGGCTTGTCGTAGATGTGTCGGACGAGCAGCTGCATGAGGATGATCTCGAACCAGACGCCGAGGGAGGCCAGGGCGGCGGCCTCGTGGCGGGCCAGCTCCATCCGCTGTTCCTCGGGCATCTTCTTCCACAGCGGGGTGTCGTAGAGCGAGACCAGCTCCGGTGGCCAGAACCACTTGCCGTCGACGGGCGGGGCCTCCCAGTCGAGTTCCTTGTCGGGGTCGAAGGAGTGCTTGGCCGAGGAGTCGAGCAGCCGCTCGGCGACCTGTTCGCGGTCCTTGAGATGCCCGAGCGCGTCGCGCAGCAGGGTCAGGTCGGTCACGGTGGTCATGGGCGGAGCACCTCGTCGCGTGAGGGGTTGCCGGGGGTCGCCTCTTATGAGACTGCTTGTCAGCAAGGTCGTCAATCCCTTGCGCACGACTTGTTGACCCCGCGTCCAACAGCGTGTGAACCTGCCTGAAGTCCCGTCAGGACCCGTGCCGGGTCCGCAGGGGCGTGCTTCGGAAGCCTTCGCACGAGGAGGAGCCGTGTCCACGCGTGAGCTCTACACCCGGCCGCCGGACGAGCCGGTCTGGCAGGTCCCGGCGACGGGCGCGGCCCGGTTCGGCTGGGAGTACGACGAGGGGCGCGAACGGCTCCTGGCCCTCTATCAGAAGGGCAAGGACAAGCAGTGGGACGGGGCCAAACGGATCGACTGGTCCCTGGAGGTGGATCCGTACGACCCGCTCGGCACCCCCGACGAGGTCCTCACCCTGTACGGCACCCGGCACTGGGCCAAGCTCACCGAGCGCGACAAGGGGGAGCTGCGCCGGCACTACACCGCCTGGAACTTCAGCCAGTTCCTGCACGGCGAGCAGGGCGCGATGGTCTGCGCCGCCCGCATCGTGGAGTCGGTCCCCGATCTGGACGCCAAGTTCTACTCCGCCACCCAGGCCATGGACGAGGCCCGGCACGCGGAGGTCTTCGGCCGCTTCCTGCACGAGAAGCTGGGCCTGCTGTATCCCGTCAACGACCACTTGAAGGGGCTGCTTGGCGAGACCCTCCGCGACTCCCGCTGGGACATGCCCTACCTGGGCATGCAGGTGCTCATCGAGGGCCTGGCCCTGGCCGCCTTCGGGATGATCCGCGACACCACCCCCGAGCCGCTGCCGAAGCAGGTCCTCACCTACGTGATGCAGGACGAGGCCCGGCACGTGGCCTTCGGTCGGCTCGCGCTGCGCGACTACTACCGGCAGCTCACCGACGCCGAGCTGCGCGAGCGCGAGGAGTTCGTCATCGAGGGCTGCCGGCTCATGCGCGACCGGCTGCGCGGGGTGGAGGTGCTGGAGGACTTCGGCATCGGCCGGAAGGAGGCCGCGGAGCTGACCGAGCGCTCCGACTTCCTGCGGCTCTTCCGCAGGTTGCTGTTCAGCCGGATCGTGCCCTGCGTGAAGGACATCGGGCTGTGGGGCCCGCGGCTGCGGAAGGCGTACCTGGACATGGGCGTGTTCGAGCTGGGCGATTCGAGTCTCGACGTCCTGATGAGCCGGGACGAGGAGATCGCGGAGGAGCTGGACCGCGAGCGGTTCGCGGCGGAGGAACGCGACCGGGCGGCCGAGGTCGCCGAGACCATCGCGGAGGGCGCGGCCGCGGAAGACACGGCCTAGCGAAAGGGGCTGGCGACAGGGCCTGGCGACGGGCCTAGCGGCGGGCGGTCGGTGAGGGAGGGACCGGCGGGGTCGGGCGGGTGCGGGCGGGCGGGGCGCCGCCGGGGGTGCCGGCCGGGTCGCCGGGGGCGTCGGCGAGGGCCGCCGCCATCACCGCGCGGGCGATGGGGGCGGCGCTGCTGTTGCCGCTGATGTCCCCCCGGTCGGCCTCGGCGTCCTCCACGACCACGGCCACGGCCACCGCGGCCTGCGGGGCGCCCTCGGCCCGGGCCCAGGCGATGAACCAGGCGTACGGGGTGCCGGTGTTGCCCACCCCGTGCTGGGCGGTGCCGGTCTTCCCGCCGACCTCGGCCCCCGGCACGGCCGCGTTGCGGCCGGTGCCCTCCTCGACCACCTGGACCATCATCCGCTGGAGCCGGAGCGCGGTGGTCGGGTCCATGGCGCGGCCCAGGGAGCGGCCGGCGGTGCGGCGGACCGGGCCGCCGTCGTCCTCGGTGGTGCGTTCCACCAGGTAGGGGGCGCGGAGTTGGCCGCCGTCGGCCACGGCGGCCGCGACCATGGCCATCTGGAGCGGGGTGGCCCGGGTGTTGAACTGGCCGATGGCGGACAGGGCCAGCTGGTCCGGACTCATGTCGGTGTCGAAGTTCGACCGGGAGACCCAGGAGGGCACCCGCAGGCCGGGATCGTTGAAGCCGAATCGTTCCGCCGCGGTGACCATCCCGCGCAGTCCGACCTGCACGCCGATCTTCGCCATCACCGTGTTGCAGGAGAAGCGGATCGCCTCCGCCATGGAGGCGTCGGCGCACCCGGTGCCGGCGTTCGGCAGCAGGGTGCGGGTCCCGGGCAGCGGATACGGGTCCGGGGTCAGGGTGGGCGCCTCCACATCGGTGACCACCCCCGCGTCCAGGGCCGCCGCCGCCGTCACGATCTTGAAGGTGGAGCCCGGGGGATAGGTCTCCCGCAGGGCCCGGTTGAGCATCGGGCGGGCCGGATCGGCGTTGAGGCGGCGCCAGGCCGCCCGGACCTCCGGGCCGGTGCCCGACAGCAGCCCGGGATCGTAGGAGGGGCTGCTGACCAGGGCCAGGATCCGCCCGGTGGAGGGTTCCACGGCGGCCACCGCCCCGCGGCGCCCGGCGAGTCCTTCGTACGCGGCGCGCTGGAGGGCGGCCCGTACGGTGGTCACGGCGTCCCCGCCGGGCGGGCGGCGGCGCAGCAGGGCGTTCCAGAAGGGGAGCGGGGAGAGCCCCGGGTCGGTGCCGGCGAGGAGGGGGTCCTCGGCGCGTTCCACGAAGCTGGTGCCGTAGGTCTGCGAGGCGAAGCCGGTGACGGGCGCGTACAGGGGTCCGTTCGCGTAGGTCCGTTCCCAGCGCAGGATCTGCCGGCTGTCCCGGGCGCCGGTGACGGGGCGGCCGTCGACGAGGATGTCCCCGCGGGGCTTGGCGTAGCGGGCGATGGCGGTCCGTTTGTCGGCCGGGTCGGCCGCGAGCCGCCCGGAGTCGGCGACCTGCACCTTGACGGCGTTGACCAGCAGGGCGGCCAGCAGGGCCAGGCAGAACCAGGCGGACAGCCGGATGTGGCGGATCACGCGGGTCCTCCCGCCGCGGCGTCGCCGTCCGGCCCGGGGCGGCGGGAGCAGTCGCTGAGCCGGACCAGCAGGGCCACGATGATCCAGTTGGTGACCACGGAGGAGCCGCCCTGGGCGAGGAAGGGCATGGCCATGCCGGTCAGCGGGATCAGGCCGGTCACCCCGCCCGCGATCACGAACACCTGGAGGGCGAGGATCGCCGCCAGCCCGGTGGCGAGCAGTCGTCCGAAGGGGTCGCGCAGGGTCAGCCCGGCCCGGAAGCCCCGGTCCACCAGCAGCCCGTACGACAGCAGGATCGCGGCGAGTCCGGCCAGGCCCAGTTCCTCCCCGGCCGTGGCCAGGATGAAGTCGGACTTGGCGGCGAAGCCGATCAGGACGGAGTGCCCGCCGCCGAGGCCGGTGCCGAGGATCCCGCCCGCCCCGAAGGCGAACAGGGACTGGGCCAGTTGGCCGGGCCCGTCCCCGCGCTCGATGGAGGCGAAGGGGTGCAGCCAGTCCTGCACCCGGCCGTGCACGTGTGGTTCCAGGGTGCCCACCGCGTACGCCCCCGCCGCGGCCAGCAGCAGCCCGAAGGCGATCCAGCCGATCCGGCCGGTGGCCACGAAGAGCATGATCACGAACAGTCCGAAGAAGAGCAGCGAGGTGCCGAGGTCCCGCTCCAGGACCAGCACCCCCACACTGAGCAGCCAGATCGCGAGCACGGGCCCGAGCACCCGCCCCGGCAGCAGCCGCAACCGGCCGATCACCGGGCGTCCGGTGAGCGCCAGCGCCGTCCGGTTCGCCGCGAGGTAGGCCGCGAAGAACAGCGCCAGCAGCACCTTCGCGAACTCTCCCGGCTGGAAGGACAGCCCGCCGGCCCGGATCCAGATGTGCGCCCCGTTGACCGGGGGGAAGAGGACCGGCAGCACCATCAGCACCAGGGCCGCCACCGCCGAGAGGTAGGCGTACCGCTGGAGGACGCGGTGGTCGCGCAGGGCCGCCACGACCGCCACGAACAGCGTCAGTCCCAGCGCCGACCAGACCAGTTGGGCACCTGCGGCGGTCCGGTGCGGGGTCGCCACGTCGAGGCGGGCGATGAGCACCAGCCCGAGGCCGTTGAGGAGCACCGCGATCGGCAGCAGCAGCGGGTCCGCGTACGGGGCCGCGAACCGCACCGCGAGGTGTCCGGCGAGGGCGGCTCCGGCCAGGGCCCAGGCGTAGCGGGTGAGGTCCGGCGGCAGTCGGCCGTGGGTGGCCAGTCCCATGGAGCAGTAGCCCAGCAGGACGATCAGCACCGCACCGGTCAGGAGGGCGGCCTCGGCTCCCCGGCGGCGCGGACGGTCCGGGCCCAGCGGCGGACTGTCCGCCGCCTTTGCCGTCAATGCGGTCATATGGGAAAGCTAGCAAGCAGGCGGAGGTTATGTCCGCTTATGTTCTAGTGAGCCGTATTCAGGCGCCAACCGGTCGAACGGTGGTGAGGAAGTGTCAGGAGTGATCGGATCCGGGCAGCGGCGGGGTGTCCTCCGGCGGCGGGGCGGGCAGGCTCAGCACCGCCAGGGCGCCGCCGCCCTCGGCGTTGCGGAACTCCAGCCGCGCCCCGATCGCCCCCGCCTGCCCCAGCGCGATGGTCAGTCCCAGCCCGTGGCCCTTGCCGCCCGAACCGGCCTCGGTGCGGAACCGCTGCGGCCCGTGGGCCACCAGGTAGTCGGGGTAGCCCTCCCCGTGGTCGCGCACCGACACGGTCAGCCCGTCCACGGTCAGCGCCACCGGGGCCCGGCCGTGCTTGTGCGCGTTGGCCACCAGGTTCCCCAGCACCCGCTCCAGGCGCCGCCGGTCCGTCTCCACGTAGGCGTCCCGCACCACGGTGAACTCCGTGGGCGTTCCGGCGGCCCGCACCACCCGCTCGGCCAGCGGGGCCAGCCGGTGCAGGTCCTTCTCCACCCGTTCCGCCCCGGAGTCCAGCCGCGAGATCTCCAGCAGGTCCTCCGTCAGTTGCCGCATGGTCCGCACCCGCTCCCGCACCATCTCGGTGGGCCGCCCCTCCGGCAGCAGCTCCGCCGCGGCCGTCAGCCCGGTCAGCGGGGTGCGCAGCTCGTGCGCCACGTCCGCGGTGAACCGCTGCTCGCTCGTCAGCTTGGCCTGGAGGGTCGAGGCCATGGTGTCCAGGGCCCCCGAGACCGTCGCCACCTCGTCCTGGTGCCGGCGCGGGTCACGGGTCCGCGGGTCGTCCACCCGGGCGTCCAGATCCCCCTGACTGATCCGGCGGGCCACCGAGGCCGCCAGGTGCAGTCGGCGCGTGACCCGCGTGACGGCCACCGCCCCCACCAGCAGGGTCAGCCCGATCGCCAGCACGGAGGAGCCGATGATGGCGTTGTCCAACCCGCTGATGGTGCGGGCGCTCTGCGTGTAGTCGACGGTCGTGGCCAGGGCCCGACCGTCGGCGGGCCCGGCCGCCCACATCACCGGGGTGCCGTTCAGCTCGGTGACCACGGTGCCCCGCTGCCCGCTCACGGCCAGCGCCCGCAGCGAGCGCGGCATCCCGGCCGGGTCCAGGGCGGTGCCGTGCGGCAGCGGATCCCCGGCCTCATAGGCCCGGGCCGCGTCGGTCAGCTTGGCCAGCGCCTTCTCCCGGGCCGTGTGCACGGTCTGCCGGGTCACCTCCACGTGCACCAGCGCGCCCAGCACCGCCGCCAGGGAGCAGCACATGATCACGATGAAGCAGGCGGCCTTCCAGGTGAGGCTGGCCGTCCAGGCGGGCAGCGGCAGCAGCCTCCTCACGGCTCCTCCCACGCGGTGGTCGGGAGCGGGGCGGGCGGCTCGGCGGGCGGTGCGGCGGGCGGAGCGGGGGTCCGGGGCGCGGCCGGGGCGGCCGGCGGTGTGACGGATCCGGGGGTGGCCCCGTCGGATCCCGTGGCGGTGCCCGTGCCGGTGTCGGCACCGGGCGTCCCGGGGGTGGCCCGGTCGGACGGCCCGCGGTTCGGACGGGTCGACTCCTGCCGCCCGGCCTTCGGCTGGGGCGCGCGGATGATCTGGTCCCGGGTCATGATCATCGTGCGTTGGCGGGGGTCCCAGGACCAGGCGATGCTCCACTCGTAGCCGGGATTGCCGCCCGGCACCCGCAGGATCACGTCCCGCCCGGCCAGCTCCACCGCGATCACGGTGTCGATGGTGCCCATGATGCGGTTGAGGCGTCCGTCCGGGTCCGCGGTGTAGGCGCGGACCGCCAACTGGTGGTCGGGGAGCTCGATGCCGAGGATCAACTCGGCCCGCCCGTTGCCCGTCAGGTCCCGGTAGTACGGCTCCAGCACCGGGCAGCCCGGGGCCCCGGCGGCCTTGCAGGCGCCGAGCGCCGTGACCACCTGGTCGGGCAGCCAGTCCGGGCCCGTGGTCTGCCCCCGGGTGGCCTTCTGCTCGGCCCGCACCACGGCCAGCGGGTCCACGTCGCGCACGTTCTGGTCCTGCACCCGCGGGATGTCCTTCACGTACTCCGGCGGGCTCCCGCCCGGATCCGGCGGCAGCGCCACGGCGCCCTGACGGCCCGGCCACAGGTGCACCGGCCCGCTCGCGATCGGGGTCGGTCCGGCGCTCTCCAGCTGTCCCGTACCGCCGCAGCCCGCGAGGGCCGGTGACAGCGCGGCGAGGGCCAGGGCCGGTACGGCGGTACGGGCCGCGCGACGCAGCTTCACGGATCTGGTCCGGCCTTCCTGTCCCGGGGCCCGCGCCCGGCGGGGCCGCGCGGCGCACTCCTGTCGGCGTTCGGTGCGTCGGTCGTCGGTCGTCAGCGCGTCGGTGTTCGGTCCGACCGCGCCGGTTCCGAGGTTCCGACGGCGTCCGTTCCCGTGACGTCACGTCCGACGACGTTCGGCCCGCTCAGTCTATGAGCCCTATGGTGCGTTACATCCCTTTTGGGGTCGCGGTCGGGGTGGGGTCCGGGGTGCGGTGCCGGGGGCGTCACCGGTGCCGGCGTCGGGGCCCGTCCGGATCCGAGGCCGGAGGTCAGGCGGTGGTGCGGCCGCGGCGCAGCATCGCGAAGCCCAGCCCGGCGGCCCCCGCGGCGGCCATCCCGCCGCCGGCGGCGAGCAGCAGCACCCCGTCCCCGTCCCCGTCGGCGACGCTCCCGAGGCGCAGGGGCTCCAGGCTGCCCGCGGCCCGGACCCCGCCGGTGGTGCCGGTGGGGGCGGATCCGTCGGAGACGGTGGTCCCGCCGGGCGAGGTCGTGTCGCGTGAGGTCGTGTCGGCCGGGGTGACGGCGCCGGTGCGGTGGGCCGTCTTGTGGCTCTCGGTGCGGTGGCCCGTCGAGGTGCGGCCGTCCGCGCGGGTCCCCGCGTCTCCGCCGTCCGGGCCCTCTCCGCCGTCCGGGCCCTCCCCGTCGGTCGTGCCGTCGCCGGTGCCCGGGCCCGTCCACGAGGTGACGGTGCCGTCGGCGGCCAGGGCGACCCGCAGCCCGTCCGGCCCGCCGTGCGCGGCGGGCGCGGTCCGGCCCGCCGTCACGATCCGCCGGGTCCCGTCCGTCACGACCTCGGCCTCGTAGCCGCGGCCGACCCGGTACACGTCCGCGGTGGACACGCCGTCCGCCAGGGTCAGCCGCTTCACCAGCGTGCGCTGCGCCGCGGCCGTCCCGCTCCGCTCCCCGGCCGTCACGACCGGGGCCCCGGGCCCGTCCGCCACGGCCGTCAGGGCCGCCGGCCCCAGCGCCCAGCCCAGGGCCGCGGCGGCCGTGGCGGTGACGACGACGGCGCGGCGCGGGGTGCGGCTGCTGCGGGGGGTGTTCACGGAGGCGGTCCTTCGGTGGGGGTGGTGCGCGGGGCCGGTGTGGCGGTGCGCGGGAGTGGTGCGGGGCGGCGCGTGGTCGCGGGCGGCGGCCCGGAACCGGTACGGACATCCGGAAACCGGTACGGACCGGATGGTGCGCCCACGCTAAGCGGCGGCCGTTGCGGACGTGCCGCCGCTGTGTAACAGCCGCCCATCGCCGACCGCGCGGAGTCGTTACACGCCGGCCCGCCCCGCCCCGGTCCTTGCCGCGGGCCGCGGCCGGCTGCTCCCATGGTCACGGGACCGCGCCAGGGGGTGGCGCGCTCGCGGGACTACGTCAGGGGGTGGCGGGATGCGCGGACCACGGGTGGTCCCCGCCCGGGCGCACGGCCTGGACCGGCTGTACGTGACGGGGGCCGACGGCACCTGTCTGGCCTGGTACGACCGGACCGCCGGGCGGGTCAGCCTCATCGCGGAGCGCGACCGGGACGCCGTCCTGACGGCCCTGCGCCCTTACCTCACCCGCCCCTGGACGCTGGGCCCACCGCCCGCGCCCGGCCCCGCCGAGCTGTTGCGGCTGGCCCTGCCCCCGGACGAGGACCTGGCGCCGAACCGGCCCGGGGAACCGCTCCTCGGCGCGTTCGAGTACGGCGGTCAGGGCGCCAGGACCCGCCTGCGCGCCCGCCCGCTGCTGCTCGCCCAGCAGCGCTTCGGGGCCGAGCTGGACACCCTGGAGGCCGCAGGCTGGCGCGTCCTGCACGCCGTCCCGCTGCCCGGCGCGGCCTGCATCGACCACCTCCTGATCGGGCCCGGGGGAGTGCTCGCCGTCCGCACCGCCCCCGCCCGCCGCCGCCGGGCGGCCGTCGGCGAGCTGCTGCTCACCCTCGGCCAGGGCGCCGGACGCCCCGACCCGCGCCGCATCCGGGCCGCCGCCCTGCGGGCCTCGCGCGCGCTGGCCACCGCGGTCACCCCGGTCCTCGCCGTCATCGACGCCACCCGCCTCACGGTGGCCCCCACCCTGCGTGACGTGCGTGTCCTGAGCGAGGGGGCCTCGGTGGCCCTGGCCGCCGAACCGGCCACCCTCAAGCAGGCCGAGCTGGACGCCCTCTACGCCACGGCCCGCGACCGGCGAACCTGGTCCCGCTGCTGAGCGCCCCCGCACACCCGGTCCCACGGCCGAGAGGCCGAGAGGTCGAGGGGTCGAGCAGCCGAGTCGAGGAGGGCGCGCGGGCGGGGCGACCGCGTGATCGGGTGGCGTGCGGCGGAGCGATCGGGCGGCCGGCGACAGAGCGACCGGGCTGCCGGCAGCTGAGCGATCGGGTGGCCGGTGGCCGAGCGATCGGGTGGCCGGGCCCCGCCCTCACTCCTCCGGGCGGAACCGGAGCACCTCGGGCGGCGGGTGCCGGGCGGTCGTGTGGCGGACCTCCACGGTGAGGGGCGGGTCCAGCAGCCGGAACGGCACCTCGCCGAGCCCGATGGCCGTCACCGTCCCGCCCCGGTCCGCCCCCGCCTCCCTCCCGACTCCCGCGCCCGCCCCTGCCCTGGGGCCCGCGCCGGTCGCCCCGCGTGCGTCGGCCGCCACGGCCGCCGCGGCCTCCGCCCGGAGGGCCGCGGAGAGGGGGCTCGACACCACCGGGGTGTCGTCCCCGGGCAGCACCAGCACCAGGCTCGCCGGCCGCCGGGCCGGTCCGGTCCAGCCGATGGCCGCCGCCTCCCGGGTGTCGGTGTGCCGCAGCTTGGTCCAGCCGCGCCGCCCGGCGGGGTAGGGCTGGTCCAACCGCTTGATGACCAGCCCCTCGATCCCGCTCGCGGGCAGGGTCTCGTACCAGGTGGCCGCCAGCTCCGGATCCGTGGTCATCGGTACGGGCTGGATCGGCGGGCCCAGCGGCAGCAGCAGGTCCAGCAACAGGCCCCGGCGCCGCTCGTAGGGGCGCGAGCGCAGGTCCAGCCCGGCCAGGGTCAGCACGTCGAAGGCCGCGTACGAGGCGGGCAGGGTCCGGGCCAGTACCGCCGCCCGCGCCGCGGTGGCCGCGGCCGCCCGTCGTTGCACCAGCGCGAACTGCGTCCGGCCCCCGTGCCAGACCACCACCTCCCCGTCGAGGGTGGTCTCGGCGGGCAGCTGCCGGGCCGCCGCCGCCAGATCGGGGAAGGCGGCCGTCACGATCCGCCCGGACCGGGCCTGGAGCACCACCTCCGTGGCCGTGCGGACCACCACCAGCCGGTGCCCGTCGAACTTGGGCTCGTACGCCAGCCCGGCCCCGCGCGGCAGCGTGGTCACCGGCTCGGCCAGCGCCACCCGGATCACGGCGCGCCCCCTCGGCCCGCCGCCGACGGCAGCTCCCCGACCGGGCCGTCCGGGTCCGTCAGCGCCGCGAACAGGTCGCCGTCCCGCTCCAGCCGCGCCACCACCTGCGGGGCCAGGAAGACCAGCTCCTCCGGATCCCGGCAGGCCGCCACCTCCGCCCAGTCGACCGGGGCCGAGGCGGTGGGGCGGGGCCGGGCCCGCAGGGTGTACGGGGCCGCCGTGGTCTTCGCGGCGGCGTTCTGACTGAAGTCGACGAACACCTTCCCCGGCCGCAGCGCCTTCGCCATCCGGTGCACCACCAGCTCGGGAAGGGCCGCCTCCGCTTCCCGGGCCAGCTCCTTCGCGTAGCCGGAGACCTCCTCGGACGGGGTGGGCCGCAGCGGCACCGACAGGTGCAACCCCTTCGCACCGGAGGTCTTCGCGAAAGCCGTCAGACCGTCCGCCGCCAGCCGGTCGCGCAGCCACAGGGCCGCCGTGCAGCACTCCACGACGGTCGCCGGCGGCCCCGGGTCCAGGTCCACCACCAGCCGGTCGGCCAGGGCGGGCCGGTCCGCCCGCCACTGCGGGACGTGGAACTCCACGACCAGGTTCGCCGCCCACATCAGATCCGCCAGCCCGGACACGAGCACCTGTTCGGCCCGCTGGTCCTCGGAGCGCGGCACCCGGGCCGTCCTCACCCAGGCGGGCGTGCCCGGCGGCGGATTCTTCGTGAAGAAACGCTGGCCCTCCGGCCCGTCCGGATAGCGCAGGAAGGACACCGGCCGCCCGGCCAGGTGCGGCAGCATCGCCCCGGCCACCGTGGCGTAGTAGTGCAGCACCTCGCCCTTGGTGGTCCCGGTGTCCGGGTAGAGGACCTTGTCCAGGTTGCTGAGCGCGAGGCGACGCCCCTCCACCTCTGTGATCGGCGTCATACGATGAGACTGCCACGGGGGGAACGAAAGGGCACGAACCGGACGGTGCTCCGGGCCCGGCGGCGCACGAGGGCGCCGGCCGGACCACTCCGCACCGCACCGCACCGGATCCGTGTCGAGTGCGGCACCGGAACGCATCCGTGTCGAGGGCAGGACCGGCCGAAAGGACCCCGCCGTGCGATCCATTTGGAACGGAGCGATCTCCTTCGGACTGGTCAGCATCCCGATCAAGCTGGTCAACGCCACCGAGAACCACTCCATCTCCTTCCGCCAGATCCACACCGCCGACGGCGGCCGGGTCCGCTACCGCAAGGTGTGCGAGCTGGACGGCGAGGAGCTGAGCTCCGCGGAGATCGGCAAGGGGTACGAGGAGCCCGACGGCTCGATCATCCCCATCACGGACGAGGACCTCTCCGCCCTGCCGCTGCCCACGGCGCGCACCATCGAGATCGTCTCCTTCGTGCCCGCGGAGGAGATCGACCCCCTCCAGATGGACGCCGCCTACTACCTCGCGGCCAACGGGGTCCCCGCCGCCAAGCCGTACACCCTGCTGCGCGAGGCCCTGAAGCGGAGCCGGAAGGTCGCCATCGCCAAATTCGCCCTCCGGGGCCGGGAGCGCCTCGGCATGCTCCGCGTGGTCGACGACGTGATCGCCATGCACGGACTGCTCTGGCCGGACGAGATCCGCGCCCCGGAGGGCGTGGCCCCCGAGGAGAAGGTCACGGTCCGGGAGGCGGAGCTCGACCTCGCCGACGCCCTCATGGCCACCCTCGGCACCGTCGACCTCGAATCCCTCCACGACGACTACCGAGAGGCCCTGGAAGAGCTGATCTCCGCCAAGTCGGCGGGCGAGGCTCCCGTCCGCGCGGAGGACGGCGAGGGCGGCGGCGGGCAGGTCATCGACCTGATGGCGGCCCTGGAGAAGAGCGTCCGCGCGGCCCGCGCCTCACGGGGCGAGGAACCGGACGCCACCGGGGAGCCCGCCTCGGACGGAGACGGAGACGGAGCAGGGGACGGGGCCACCGCCGAGGTCACGCCCCTCCGCCCGCCCCGTACGGCACGGGCCCCGAAGGCGGTCGGCGGCAAGAAGTCCACCACCGCGAGCACCAGGAAGACGGCGACCGGCAGCACGACGAAGACCGCCGCCGGAGGCGCGACGAAGAGCACCGCCAAGGGCGCGACCAAGTCCACCACGGCCCGAGGCGCCGGTGCCGGTACCGGTGCCGTGAAGAGCACGGCGAAGAAGACCCCTGCGGCGAAGAAGAGCACATCGACGGCCACCGCCAAGAAGACGACGGCGACGGCATCGACGGCGAAGGGTGCGAAGAAGGCCACCGCCAAGGGCGCCGCGAAGAGCACCGCCAAGGCCACGGGGAAGAGCACGGGTCGCTCGGCGACGACCTCGGCCTCGACTTCGACCTCGAAGCGAGCGGCCTCGGCCTGACGTCGGAGGGGTTCACGCCGGCATGTCGGAGGGGCCCCGCACCTCGTGGAGCGGCTGGCCGAACTGGAACGGCAGCTCATGTTCCGGGTGGTCTGGCAGGACGACCGGGGGCGGGTGCAGG